>DASSEB010000114.1:0-8148 GCA_035696765.1 Pyrinomonadaceae bacterium
ACGTGCGTGCCACCGCAAAGCTCTTTCGAAAAGGTCCCCTCGACGCCCTTGATCGAGAGCACGCGCACACGCTCGCCGTACTTCTCGCCAAACAGCGCCATCGCACCCGAGCGCATCGCTTCTTCGACGGCCATCTCGTCGGTTTGCACCGGCTCGTTGCGGAGGATGTGATAGTTGACAAGGCGTTCGATCTCTTCTTTCTCGGCGGCTGTGAGCGGCTGGTAATGCGAGAAGTCGAAACGCAAATAGCCCGGCGCGACAACGGAACCGGCTTGCTTCACGTGCGTGCCGAGTACTTCACGCAGAGCGGCGTGCATCAAGTGTGTCGCGGTGTGGTTCCGGCGCGTCGCATCGCGTTTCTCGACGTCGACTTCAGCGGACACGACATCGCCGCTCTTCAAACTTCCCTTTTCGACTTTAACCTTGTGCACGATCAGACCCTGCGCCGGCGAATACGTATCGTTCACAACCGCCAGTTCACCAGTCTGACCAAGCAACACACCAACATCGCCAACCTGTCCGCCACTCTCCGCGTAGAAAGGCGTACGGTCGAGCACGACCTCGCCTTCGTCGCCCTCGCTCAACGACTCGACTTCGTCACCTTTGATCACCGCAACGATTTTCGAATCTTGAACTCTCGTCGTTTCATATCCTTGAAATAAAGAGCGGCCAACGCGGCCCGCGACGTTTGCGTAAACAGGGTTCGCCTTTGCTTTTGCTTCACCCTTCTCGGTCGCCGCAGTCTGCTGAAGCTCCTGCAGCGCCGCATCGAAAGAGTGGTTGAACTCGTCTTCCTCGATCGCGAACCCGCGTTCTTCCAAACCAACCCGAATCAAATCTCGCGGTGTTCCGAACGTGTCGTACAACCGCGCGAGTGTCTTGTACTCCGGCATCGCACCTTTAGTCGCCGCGAACACTTCGTCGAGCTTGTTCAGGCCCACCGTCAAGGTCGAACGGAAACGCTCTTCCTCGAGATGCACCATCTTCTCGATGAACTCGCGGTGCTGTTCCAGTTCCGGATACACATCCTTCATCAGGTCTACGACAAAGTTCGTAACCTGATTAAAGAACGCGCCTTCAAATCCGAGCGTGTGATGACCTTGATAGATCGCACGTCTCATGATCTTCCGCAGCACGTAATTGCGGCCCTCGTTGCCCGGCAGGATGCCATCGGCAATCGCAAACGCGGCCGCGCGCGCGTGATCGGCAATCACACGCATAGCAAATCCCTGCTTCGTTTCCGGTTCATAGTGATGATCGGCGAGCTTGGCAGTGTGCTCAATGATTGGACGTATCAGGTCCGTATCGTAGTTTGACTTCACGCCCTGCAACACGACGGCGAGACGCTCGAGTCCCGCGCCCGTGTCCACTGAAGGCGCCGGCAACGCATCGAGTTTGTACTTGCCCGGCTCAATCTCACTGCGATCGAACTGCATGAAGACCAGGTTCCAGATCTCCATGATCGTATCGCCCGGACCATTCACGTTCGCGGCGGAATTCTCCGGATCATCCGGACTGTCTCCCATGTAGTAATGAATTTCGCTGCATGGACCACAGGGACCAGTCTCGCCCATTTGCCAGAAGTTGTCTTTGCGGCCAAAGCGCAGGACTCGCTCTCGCGGCGCGCCGACTTGCTGCCAAAACCGCTCCGCATCTTCGTCGGGAGGAACTTCCGCGTCGCCTTCGTAAACGGTAAACCAAAGCCGCGCTGGATCCAGTTTCAACACATCGACCAGGAGTTCCCAAGCAAGCCTGATCGCGTCTTCTTTGAAGTAATTGCCGAACGAAAAATTACCGAGCATCTCGAAAAACGTGTGATGCCGGGCAGTCTTTCCGACTTCGTCGAGGTCATTGTGCTTGCCGCCGGCGCGCACACACTTCTGCGACGAAGTGGCGCGCACGTACTCGCGTTTCTCGGCACCTAAAAAGACATCCTTGAACTGATTCATGCCGGCGTTCGTGAACAGCAACGTCGGATCGTTGGTAGGCAGGAGCGGAGACGAACGCACACGCTCGTGCCCGTGCTCCTCGAAGAACTTCAAAAAAGCTTCGCGAATTTCGTTACCAGTCATCATCAGTTCGAGTGTAGCAAATCAGTCTTCATCCGCGTAATCCGTGGCTAATGAGCGCACCTTGTCGCTGACAAGCTCAAATTCGAAGCCCTGCCGCAGGAGGTGTTCGAACAAACTTTTCGCTTCGGCACGGTTCTTCGGCTTGCCGCGAATGCGAATGCGTTTGGCGATTGCCTGATCGATTAACTGCTCCTCGGGGGTCTCAGTGAAGACCATTTCCAGCGCTTCATTGGCGACGCCGGCGTCGATTTTCTTGAATTTGAGATCGCGTTCGAGGCGCCTGCGTCCGACCGGTTTTTGCTTCACTTTGTAAGACGCATAACTGAAGGCGAAGCGCTCGTCGTTGAGGTAGCCATACTCACGCAGTCGCGCGATGACCGTCTCCACCACTTCCTCATTCGTGTTCTTGCCGCGGAGCAAACGCTCCCGCAACTCGGCCACAGAGCGCGGCCGGGCTGCCAGCAGCTTTACGGCCCGCTCAAATGTTTTACGTCGCAAATCCGTCACGATTAAGTGAACACAGATTAACGCGGATAGCAGCTGATCTAAAATGATTAGCATGGATGGCGTACTCGTAATCGACAAACCTCCCGGCATAACGTCGCACGGCGTCGTTGCGCGCGCGCGTCACATCCTGCACGAACGCCGCATCGGCCACACGGGAACGCTCGATCCCTTCGCGACCGGCGTGCTGGTTATCCTGCTGGGAAAAGCCACTCGACTTGCTCAGTTTCTGAGCGGCGTTGATAAGGAGTACGAAGCGATCATTCGCCTGGGCTACTCAACCGATACCGGCGATCGAACCGGCAACCCGATTCCTGGACCAGACGGCGCTGAAGCAAAGCTCGGCAAATGGAGTGAACAGGAGATCGAAGAAGCGCTGCACAGCTTTCGCGGCGAGATCGATCAGATCCCGCCGATGTACTCAGCCAAGAAAGTTGAGGGCAAGAAGCTCTACGAACTTGCGCGCCGCGGTGAGAGCATTGAACGGCAACCCATACACGTTTGTATCAACGAGCTTGAGGCAATCAGGCCGGGGGGCCAACTGATCAAGGACAATCTCGACGGCACGTTCGACTTCCACGTGCGCGTCTCCTGTTCTTCGGGCACTTACATCCGAACCCTTGCAGAAGATCTCGGGCGGCGTTTGTACGCTGGAGCGCATTTGGCGGAATTGCGACGCACACGCGTCGGCGATTTTTCACTCGGCCAGGCCATCACGCTCGATGCATTGAAGGTCCATTTTGCTGAAGAGTCGCTGGGCGCCATTCTGCTGCCGCCCAATGCGGCACTCTCACGGCTGCCTTTTGTGCATCTAAGCGCTGAAGACGTGCGGCGGGTCAATCACGGAAGAGAGGTGAGCGTGGCGGAAGTTGACTGGACCGATGGAGAAAATGTGAAGATGTGCGACGCTAATGAGCAACTGATTGCGATCGGTCAATACGAGGCTGCTGCAAAGCGCCTGCATCCGCGCGTCGTGCTTGGTGGTTAGCAGAGACTCTGAACCGGATCAAAAAGCATTGACTTAGGTCCTTTACCTCTGTGCTATACTTGCGCCCAAGGAAGCACGCGTGCGACTCGCTTCCAAACAAGGTGTTTCCCTCCGGACTTCCGTTGAATCGATCATTGAGAAGTGATGCCTCGAGGACGTAGCTCACGCTTACGCGCGCGTGAGGCGTATCACGAGACACAGAAAACGAAACCGCAACTCCCCGACGATGAGAGCGGTTGTTACATAGAGCGTGGCCTCTCCCCACACGCTGTCCGAATGCGCGAAAGCCGAAGAGGTTCCAAAGGCTATGCAAGAGCAGGATGGCAACAAACAATTCAATATCAGCGAACGTTTGGAAGATCTGCGTCGTGAGCACGAAGCACTGCGTTGGGAGGGATCGTTCAGAGAATACTTCGAGTTAGTCGCCCAGAATCCCCGCATTGCTCAACTTTCACACGCTCGCATCAACGACATGGTTCATGCCGCTGGTATAGAACGGCTGAACGAAGGCACTCAACACGAGATCCTCTCCTACAACTTCTTTGCCCACGAGCTGTTCGGCATCGAGGAACCAATAGCCAGGATTGTCGAGTATTTCAAATCGGCCGCACAGCGCCTCGAGGTGCGCAAACGAATCCTGTTGCTGATGGGACCCGTAGGCGGCGGCAAGTCGACCATCGTCAACATGCTCAAGCGCGGGCTTGAAGATTGGACCAGAACTGAGGGCGGTGCAGTTTACGCCATCAAAGACTGCCCGATGCACGAGGAACCGCTTCATCTCATCCCGCACCAGCTACGCGCCGAAGTCGAAAAGCATTACGGGATTTATATCGAGGGCGATCTTTGTCCGCAGTGTCGTTATGCGTTGGAGCGGACGTACGGCGGCCGGCACGAAGATGTGAAGGTGCATCGCGTGGTCTTCTCCGAGAAGGAGCGCGTCGGCATCGGAACGTTTTCACCGAGCGATCCCAAGTCGCAGGACATCACGGAACTCACCGGCTCGATCGATCTCTCGACGATTGGCGAAGTTGGCGTTGAGTCGGATCCACGCGCTTACCGTTTCGACGGCGAGTTGAACATCGCCAATCGCGGTCTGATGGAATTCGTGGAGATGCTGAAGGTCGATGAGAAGTTTCTCTACAGCCTGCTGACGCTCTCGCAGGAGCAGAGCATCAAGACGGGCCGCTTCGCGATGATCTACGCCGACGAAGTGATCCTTTCGCATTCAAACGAGAACGAGTACATCGCCTTCGCGGGTAATCGCAAATCGGAGGCGTTGCAGGATCGCATCATCCTTGTGCGAGTGCCGTACAACCTGCGCGTGTCGCAGGAAGAGCGGATTTACGACAAGCTGCTGCACCAGTCGGAAGCGCTGCGCAACGTTCACCTCGCGCCGCACACGTTAAAAGTCGCGGCGATGTTTGCCGTGATGACTCGGCTTGAAGAACCGAAGCGACAAAACGTCGACATCGTGAAGAAGATGAAACTTTACGACGGTGAGGACGTCGAGGGTTATAAGTCGAAAGACGTGCGGGAGTTGAAAGAAGAGACCGTTCGCGAAGGCATGGACGGCATCTCGCCGCGTTACATTATCAATCGTCTTTCCAGCGCCCTCGTGCGCGACGGCGTCACCTGCATCAACCCGATCGACGCGCTGCGGGCCATCAAAGACGGGTTCGAACAGCACACCGGCATCAGCAGCGAACAGCGCGAACGTTATCTGAACCACATTTCGCAGGCCCGCAAAGAGTACGACGAGCTGGCGAAGATTGAAGTGCAGCGAGCGTTTGTCTACTCGTTTGAAGAGATGGCGCGCACGATGTGCAACAACTATCTCGACAACGTCGAAGCGTTCTGCAACAAGGAACGCATCAAGGATCCGATCACGGAAGAGGAGATGGATCCGGACGAGCAGTTGATGCGCTCGATCGAAGAGCAGATCGGGATTTCAGAGAACGCGAAGAACACTTTCCGCCAGGAGATCCTGATTCGGATTTCTTCGTACGCTCGCAAGGGCAAGCCGTTTGAGTACAACTCACACGAGCGTCTCAAGGAAGCGATCGAGAAGAAGATCTTCGCTGATTTGAAGGATGTCGTGAAGATAACTACGTCGGCAAAAACTCCGGATCCGGATCAATTGCGACGCATCAACGAAGTGGTTGATCGGCTCGTAAAAGAGCACGGGTATTGCCCGGTTTGCGCGAACGAGCTGCTGACTTACGTCGGCACGCTGTTGTCGCGGTAAAGCTCACCACAGATGACACGGATTTAACGCCCGCGGCCCTTTGGTGCGCGGGCGTTATAATAAGCAACGGATGAAGAAACGATATTGGATCGCCGGTGCTGCAACAGTGGCCATTGCGGGGAAGCTGTTGACGCGCCCCAGCGATGCCGACTGGCAAAAGAATCGGGATGTTGTTTTTCATTCCGGGCATTCGCGGTTTGTCGACGTTGATGGCGTGCGCGTTCACTATCAGGAAGCCGGCGATGAAAACGCCCCGGCGCTTGTTTTGATTCACGGCTTTGCGTCTTCGACGCTGGTTTGGAGCAAAGTTTTTCTGGCGTTAGCGGAGGAAGGTTACCGCGTCATCGCCGTTGATATGTTGGGTTACGGCTACTCAGCCAAACCGCGAAACGGCGAGTACACGATAGCCGGTCAGGCGAAACTCCTGACGCGTTTGCTCGACACTCTCGGCATCAACCGAGCGATCTTTGTCGGCAGCTCATACGGGGGCGCGGTGGCTGCGACCTGCGCTTTGGATTACGCGGATCGAGTTGAGAAGCTCGTCCTGGTTGGGACGGTCAATAACAACCGGCCCCTCGCGTACAAGTTGATGCGTGTGTTTGGCTCGCCAGTGTTCGGCGACGTTGTGTCGCCACTGTTGATCGGCTCGCGTCGATTACTGCGCCGGCGGATGAAGCGAGTTTACGATCGTCATGCGTGGGTGCTCGATGAGAGAAGAGTCGAGGCGCGCCATCTGCCCTTGCGCGCCGCGGGTACGCAACGCGCAATCATCCGCACGGTGCGACGCTGGGACGCTGAACGGATATCACGCGACGCGCATCTAATCAGGCAGCCCACGCTCCTGCTCTGGGGTGAAAACGATCGAGAGATTCCACTCTCCGATGGCGAGCGGCTCCACGCGGAGATTCCCGGCTCGCGTTTGATCGTATTTTTGAATTGCGGCCACTTGCCACACGAGGAATACCCGGAAGCGTTTACGAATTTGGTGATCGACTTCTGTAGAAAGTGAAGTACAGGTTATGTCCATCCAACGCAATGACTGGTCGTTACAACGCAAGGGCATCATCGATCAGGAGCGCCACAAGGATCGCGTCAAGGAAGCGATCCGCAAAAACCTCGGCTCGATCGTCTCGAACGAGGCCATCATCCTCTCCGACGGCAAGCGGACCGTCAAAGTGCCGATCAAAGCGCTCGATGAATACAAGTTTCGTTTCAATTATCAGAAGAGCAAACACGTGGGCCAGGGCGACGGCAAGACGCGCGTCGGCGACATTATCGGGCGCGAGAGCCGGCCGGGAGGCGGTCAGGGCTCAGGACAAGCCGGGCAGGAAGCAGGCGCTGATTATTACGAGGCCGAAGTAAACATCGACGAGCTCGCCGCACTCATCTTCGAGGATCTCCAGCTTCCTTACCTTGAAGAGAAAGCAAAGAAAGCAGTCCAGTCGCGCAAGACGCAGTTCAATGAAATCCGCCGCACGGGCGTGATCGCGAATCTCGATAAGCGTCGCATGATTCTCGAAAACATTCGTCGCAACGCGCGCGAAGGGAACGCGCGTTTCGGCGACATCAAGAAAGAAGATTTGAGATTCAAGACGTGGGAAGAAGTGATGCGTTACGAGTCGAACGCCGTGGTCATCGCCATGATTGACGTGTCGGGTTCGATGGGAGAGTTTAAGAAATACATTGCGCGCAGTTTTTATTTCTGGATGGTGCGCTTCCTGCGCACGAAGTATGACAACGTCGACATCGTCTTCATCTCGCATCACACCGAAGCGAAAGAGGTGAGTGAGGAGCAGTTTTTTACGCAGGGCGAATCGGGCGGCACCGTCGTCTCCTCCGCTTACCAGCTCGCGTTGGACATCATCAACCAACGCTATCGCCCTTCTGATTGGAACATCTATCCGTTTCACTTCTCTGACGGCGACAACTACTACTCCGATAATGAAGAAGCGGTTAAGTTGGCGGACGAGTTGATCGCGACGTGCAATTTGTTTGGGTATGGTGAGATTGGAGAAGAAGGCTCGTCGAGTTACCGTCGCTCTTCAGGCGCGCTGCTCTCGATCTTCTCGGACCGGCTACAGCACAAGGATCGTTTTGTCGGCGTAAGGATCGACGATAAGGAAGACGTTTACCCGGCCCTGAAACAGTTCTTCGGCAAGAGAGATCTGGTCCCAGCTTTACACAGATAGTTACGGATCATGGAAGACAAAGAGATAAAAGAACTCGAGAAAGCAGTCGAGCAGATCTGGGAAGTTGCTCGCCGCTTCGGCCTCGATCCGTATCCAACGAATTTCGAGATTGTGCCGGCTACCGTGATGTACGAAGTGGGATCGTACGCG
>DASSEB010000115.1:0-5295 GCA_035696765.1 Pyrinomonadaceae bacterium
GATAGCGAAGTACCGAGCCGCTCGTCGCATCTGGGCTCGCGAGATGAAGCGACGCTTTGGCAGTAGTTATGAGCGCACGCTGCAACTGCGTTTCCATACGCAAACAGCCGGCGTCTCACTTACAGTGCAACAACCACTCAACAACATCGTTCGCGTCGCCATCCAGGCACTGGCCGGCGTTCTGGGCGGCACGCAGAGTCTGCACACGGACGCTTATGACGAAGCCCTCGCGCTGCCGACCGATCGCGCTGCACTCATCGCACTTCGCACGCAACAGATCATCGCGGAAGAAACCGGCGTCGTGAACACAGTCGATCCGCTCGGTGGTTCTTACTACCTCGAAGCACTGACGGAGAAGATGGAACAAACCGCGCTCGAGTATTTCCGGAAGATCGACGCGATGGGCGGGATGGTCGCAGCGATCGAAAAAGGATTTCCGCAGCGTGAGATTCAGGACTCTGCGTACCACTATCAAAAGGCCGTCGAGCGAGGCGAACAGGTGATCGTCGGCGTGAACAAGTATGCGATGACTGATCAACCTGCCGAAGTGCCGATCCTCGTCATTGACGAATCCGTTCGCGAGCATCAGGTCGAACGGCTCGAGCAAACACGCGCGCGCCGCGATTCAGGCGCAGTCGCAAACGCACTTGAAAAACTCAAAACCGCCGCGCGCAAGCACGAGAACACAATGCCGGCGACGATCGACGCCGTTCGCGCTTACGCCACACTCGGCGAGATCTGCTCGGCACTCAGAGACGTTTACGGAATCTACGAAGAGCCCGCGTTCTAGTCCGCACTTATGCCCACTCGAAAGATCAGAGTTCTTGTAGCGAAGCCCGGACTCGACGGTCATGATCGGGGCGCCAAAGTGATCGCGCGCGCGTTGCGTGACGCCGGCATGGAAGTCATCTACACCGGTTTGCGTCAGACACCCGAGATGATCGCCGCCGCGGCGCTTCAGGAAGACGTCGACGCCGTTGGCGTTTCGATCTTGAGTGGCGCACACAACACACTCTGCCCACGCATCGTTCAGTTGCTTCGCGAAAAAGGCATGGACGACTGCCTGGTTCTCGTCGGCGGTATCGTGCCTCAGGAAGACCTGCCAAAACTCAAAGAACAAGGCGTCGCCGAAGTTTTCCTGCCCGGGACTTCCACGGAAGACATCGTCAAGTTTCTTCAAGCCAACGTAAAACCCCGCGATTAACGCCGCAAACCAACGCGCCGTATCACTTCAATAAGCACGTCTTATCAATGCCATTACATTTTTCTGAATCCAAAATCCAAAATTCCGTTGACATTTCTTCAACTTAGGCGCATTAATCGGCACGTATCACGGCGCGGTTCGCACCACCCTTAGTTCACAATTTGTTTAATTCAGACTCGGCGGTACTTCGGTTCCAAGAGCCGCCAAGCTGTGACCACGATTAGAGTCCCTACGTTGAAGGAGGCCCCATGAAGACCCATTGCCAGCAGCGCTTTTCAACCCTTGTATTGAGAGCCGTCTTTACTCTCAGCTTTGCTTTCATTGTATGCGCAAATGTGTCGGCGCAAGTCACTGCCACGGGCGCGGTCAGTGGCACGGTAAAAGATAAGAACCAGGCTGCAATCAGTAATGTGAGCGTAACGCTCACAAACAAATCAACCGGACAAAGCCGAACCACTACGACGAACGAGAGTGGCGAATACCGAGTCGACTTCCTGCCGGCCGGTCGCTACGACATCAAGGTCACCGCGACCGGATTTGGCGATGTAACGATTGAAAATTCTGAAGTGCTGGTAGGCAAGACAAATAATTTCGACTTCACGATGGAACCCGGTGTGCAAACCGCCAGTGTTACGATCACGGCAGGTGATGCCGACCTGGTGAGTAGAGAGAAGACGGACATCAGTCTCAACATTACCCCGCGTGACGTTCAGGACTTGCCTCTCAATGGTCGTGATCTCGGGAACCTGGCCTACCTTGCTCCGGGTGCGAAGCCTGTTGATTCTTACGATCCGACGAAGCGTCGAATCTCTGTCTTCGGAATTAACGGCTCCAGCGGGCGCAACGTCAATGTGACGGTCAACGGCATCGATAACAAGGACAACACCGTCGGTGGGCCAGTCATGCAATTCCCACTCGAGGCCATCCAGGAGTTTGTCATTAGCACAGCGCGGTTCTCAGCCGTGAATGGCCGAAGTGAAGGCGCTGCGATCAACGTCGTCACGAGATCAGGTGGTAATGATTATCACGGTTCGGGCTTCTATTTCCTTCGAGACAAAAAACTGAACGCGAGTGAAGTTTCACCAGCGGATCAATCGATTGAATCAAAGCCACCATTCAACCGGAAACAATGGGGTGGATCAATCGGTGGACCATTACATTTACCGCGTTTTGGAGAAGGTGGACCAAGCCACTACAACACGGGCAATAACACTTTCTTCTTCTTCGCACTCGAGCGCCAGAACGAAGCTACTTCGATTCCGGTCGCCTCCGACGCATTCAGCGAGTTGCTACTCGTGCAATCACTCGGCGCCCGCCCTGCAACAGTTCTACCCACGCCTTACAAAGATTGGCGCATCAACGCGAGGATCGATCACACGTTCAACTCGAAGCACAATATGTTCCTGACGTATAACGACCAATCCAACATTGGTCTTAACGATCAAGCGACTCAACGCGTTGATCTCACCCAGGGCAATTTCACGAAGAACCGGCTCTTACTCGGTAACTTTTCACTGAACTCCGCCTTGACCAACAATACTGTCAATGCTTTTACCGTTGGCTATCAGTACTGGAACAACCTCATTGACAGTGAGGAGAAGACGACCACGTTTACCTTCCCCTCAACGATCGGGTTTGGCACCAATGTCAACGTGCCCCAGGAGTCATACCAATCCAAATACCAGTTCAAAGACGACCTCTCAATCGTCAGAGGAAGTCACACCTTTAGAACCGGCGTCGATTATTTGTGGGAACCGAAACTTGGCGGGTTTTTCGAGTTCAATCCGACGCTCGAAATAGATTTCGTTTCTCTCCCCAGCGCCATCCTGAAACTGCCCCAAGGCTTTCAAACGCCAGGGTTGGTTGGTGGAATGACCGCAACGGCCGGCAATCCTTATTTCGATTTGCCGGGCGGCGCGAAAATGCTGGGACTCTATTTACAGGATGATTGGAAAGTCAAACCAAACCTAACATTCAACCTTGGCCTCCGCTGGGACAAAGACTTCAACTTGATCGGAACGGAAGCACAGGGTCTAAGCAGAACGTACCTGGCTCTCAAGGCGATCAACCATCCTGCGGCCGCGTCGTTACCGAAGGATGATAGCCGCGACTTTAGCCCGCGTGTTGGGTTTGCGTGGGACATTAACTCAACCGGAAGACACATTCTGCGCGGTGGCTATGGACTTTATTACGGCCAAACGTTCCTGAACATACCTCTGTTCATGATCCAGCAGATCAATCCGACAATCTTCGTGAGTGTCTTCAGTATCGCCAGCGGCGACATCGTGCCCGGCACTGGGATTCCTCTCTCGAACTGGCGTTTTGGAATCGATCCTTTGCCGACCATTCCGCCGCCGCCGACCCAGCTACCCAACAATTCGACGGGACGCATCATGGATCCCGATTACCAAAACCCGCTTACGCAGCAATGGAACCTCGGCTATGCGTGGCAACTCAATTCGTATTCTGTGCTGGAATTTGAATACACGCATATCCTTGGATTGCATGAATCCAAGACTGTCAACATTAACCCAACTCGCGCCATGTTCTTAGACTCCTCGGGCGCCGAGATTACTTCGCGGCCATTAACAGCCGCACTAACGGCAGCTCACCAACCGATACTCGGGAGAATCGACCTCGAACAATCAACCGGCCGGTCGCGTTACGACGGGATGAATATTTCCTATCGTCGCCGCCTGCACCAAAATTTGACGGTGAACGCCACTTACACGCTTTCGCGAGCGCTCGCTTACAACGGAAACTCAGCAGCGTTTAGAAATCGTGCCTGGGATCCCTTCAATTTCTTCGCGCCGTATGAGCTTGGGCCAACGCCAAATGACTCACGTCATCGTTTCTCGATGGGGAGCGTAGTAAACCTGCCGGGTGGATTTCAGGTAGCGCCGATCGTGCAATGGGAATCCGCGCGCCCGTACACAGCAGGTTATGGCGCCGCCGTAGACATAATGGGTGTGGGCGGTGGACGTGGGACTTCGCACGTAGTGGTATTCAAGGATAAATTAGATGACTTGAAAGCCACGCTGACCGCATTCGGAGATCCCGGTGCTTCAAATGCCAATCGAATGAAGTACAGAAACTGTTTACGTTCGGGGCAATGCACTTTCGCGCCCTTTGACAATCTGAGAGGCCAACCGTTCTTCCAACTGGATACACGAGTGACGAAGAACTTCAAGCTTGGTGAGCGCGCCAATCTTCAGGCGATCTTTCAGGTCTTCGATCTAACAAATCGCGCTAATTTCGGAAATAACTTCGTCACCGACGTTCGACAGGCAAACTTCGCGACGCCGAGCAATTTCATTACTCCGAGCGCTGTCACAGTGCCGCACAGTTTGTCCGCGGAGTTTGGGGTTAGATTTACGTTTTAAGGCGGGATCGAAGAGGTTGTCGGGCGCGCTCGACAACCTCTTCCTTTAGTTGCGGTCTTTTTGGAGGAACCTGGCGATTCCCTTCTGGCAGTCGTCAGTCATGCGCGCGATCACGTTGACGTCAGCACCGGTTTCGAGCGCCTCGACGAAAGCCATTCCATCGATCTGATACAGCAGTCCTTTTGTTAATGCGATCGCCTGCTTGCTGAGTTGTTCAAATCTCTTTACGTACGCGTCTACCTTACCAGCAAACGTCTCGTCGCTAAAAACCTGGTTGACGAGGCCGATTTGCTTCGCTTCCTCGGCGCTGAGTTCCTCGCCACGCGTAACGAGTTCAAACGCGCGTTTCTCAGACACGTTGCGCCGCAGAATAGCCATTACCATCGCCGGCACAAAACCGATCTTCACTTCCGGGTAACCGAAACGAGCAGAAGCAGACGCAAGCACGAGATCGCAGGCAGTCGCCAGTCCACAACCACCCGCGAGAGCGCGTCCCGTTACTGCTGCAACAACGGGAACGGGAAGCTGGCGTATCAACAGAAACAACTCCAACAGGGCACGCGCGTCTTCAGCGTTTTCGGCCACCGACGCTCCGGCGATCTTCTGAAGCGCTGAAAGATCTGCGCCCGAACAAAAGTCTTTGCCCGCGCCTGCGATCACCACCACCTTGACGTTTTCATCCCGCGCAGCTTTCCCGAGCCCCTCCTT
>DASSEB010000116.1:0-20917 GCA_035696765.1 Pyrinomonadaceae bacterium
TGAGGTTTGTCTTCGCAACCGCAGTCTGGCGCTTGTGAGAAGGTGATGAGAAGTAGCGTTGAAAGAAGCGGCTGCCACATCCTGTCTAACCACGTAGCGCCCGAATCGCTTCGCGTGCGTAGTACGTCAAGATAATGTCAGCGCCGGCGCGTTTGATGCTCGTGAGTGTTTCCATCATCACGCGCTCTTCGTCGATCCAACCCTTCTGCGCAGCGGCTTTGATCAGCGCGTACTCACCGGAAACGTGGTACGCCGCGAGGGGAACATCGAATCGATCACGAACCATCCGCAAGATATCGAGGTAGACCGTCGCCGGTTTGACCATCAGGATGTCGGCGCCTTCGGAGTAGTCGAGCTCAGCCTCGCGCATCGCCTCGCGCGCGTTCGGCGTGTCCATTTGGTAAGCACGCCGGTCGCCAAACTCGGGCGCACTCTGGGCTGCTTCGCGAAATGGACCATAGAAGCCGGACGCATACTTCACGGCGTAAGCCATGATCGCCGTATTCTCGAACCCTTCACCATCGAGCATTTCCCGAATCGCGCCGACCTGGCCGTCCATCATCGCCGAAGGCGCAACAACGTCCGCGCCTGCCGCCGCCTGACTCAACGCCGTGCGGGCCAGCAACTCCAACGACTCATCGTTGAGCACCTCGTTTCCGCGAACGACACCACAATGACCGTGCGACGTGTATTCACACAAGCACGTATCGGCCATGATGATCACTTCTGGTGATGACTGGCGAACCGCGCGGATCGCGCGTTGCACGATGCCGTCTTCCGCGTACGCACCGGATGCGAGTGCGTCTTTCGATTCGGGCAGACCAAAGAGGATGATGCTGCGAACGCCCATATCACAGGCGGCGGCGACTTCCTTCGTTACCTCGTCGATCGAGAGGTTATAAACGCCGGGCATTGACGAGATCTCACGGCGCACGCCGGTGCCGGGACAAACGAACAGTGGCAGCACGAAGTTGTCGGGCGCGAGTCTAGTCTCACGCACCATCGAGCGGAGCGCATCGTTTTTGCGAAGTCGACGAGGACGATGAATCATTTTGGTTACCAGCGATGATATGCGGGATGGCCCGGCTTTACAGCTACGAACGTGCCGCGACAAGTAGCGCAAACTTTATCGTGCGCGATCAACTCGCCTTCGACAACGGCGCGATTGTCAGTTGATTCGACAACACGAGCGACCAGTTTAACCGGGCGGTCGCTCGGCGTCGGACGCAAGAGTTTGATGGCGTATTCAGACGTGACGGTGCAGGGCGGCTTGTCAGTGCCGGCCTTCTGCATCAGGTGCCATGCTGCGGACCAGTTGCAATGGCAATCGAGCAGAGTGCCGATGATGCCACCGCTCAACATTCCCTCGAACGCCTCATACTCCTTGCTCGGTTGCCACGCGGCGACGATTTCATCACCGTCAGGAAAACTGCGGATGTGCAATCCCTTCGCATTCGCTGGACCACAGCCGAAACAGGCGAGATTCGGGGCGTACGTTTCCTGGATGCTTTGCATAACTAAGCTCTTGCTGCTCGTAACTGCTGCCTCAGTTTGAACCGCTGAACCTTTCCCGTCGCCGTGTACGGCAGTTCTGAAACAAACACATACTTGCGCGGTTGCTTGAATCGAGGCAGCGACTCGCCCGCAAGCGCGCGCAACTCCTTTTCAAACGCCGGCGATTCGGATTCTACATCCTGCTTCACAACAAACGCACACGCGCAGGGAAGTTGATCGGAGTCAAAATCTTCAACGACGGCCGCGCGGGCCACACCCGGATGTCGCAACAACACGCCTTCGACTTCAACGGGCGAAACCCACTGCCCGCTCGATTTGAAACAATCATCGCTGCGTCCCATGTGAAACCAGTAGCCGTCTTTATCGCAACGGTAGAGATCTCCAGTACGGACCCAACCATCGACAAAAGTTTGCTCGGTGGCTTCAGCGTTCCGCCAGTAAAAGCGCGCGGCACTGTCGCCCTTGATCCACAGGTTTCCTTCCGCGCCTGCCGGCACCGGTTCTCCTTTTTCGTCGAGGAGCCGCGCTTCGTAGCCGCGGAGTAGTTTGCCACTGCTGCCGTAACGCACATCGTTTTCATGATTCGACATGAACATGTGCAACATCTCGGTCGAGCCGATCCCATCGAGCAACTGAACTCCAAACTCTCTTTCCCATTCTTCACCGAGTTGGGCGGGCAACGCTTCGCCCGCCGAGACACAGAAACGCAAACTCGAGCAATCGAGTTTCTGCTTGCTCCGGTGATGTTCGAGGAGGAGGTTGTAGATCACCGGAACTCCGAAAAAGATCGTTGGCCGATGCTCGGCGAAGATGTTCGCGATCACGTCGGGTGAGGGTTTCTCGCGACACAAGATCGTGGTCGCTCCGTTCAAAAGCGGAAATGAGAAACTGTTACCGAGGCCGTAAGCAAACGGTAGTCGTGACGACGAAAACAGACGATCTTCGCGCGTGAGGCGCAACACCTCGCGGCAAAATGTTTCATTCGTGTAGAAGATGTCGGACTGGCAGTGGACCGCGCCTTTCGGTTCGCCCGTACTGCCGGAGGTGTAGAGTATGAACGCGGGATCATCCGTACCGGGTTCGGGAAAATCCGCAGTACCGGTGCCGGTTTGGTCCAGCAAGCCCGCTAAATGATTGAACGTGACGGGTGGGTTTCGCAGTCGCGCTTCGGTGATGTAAAAACGACTGCCGCATTCTTCTGCCGGCTCTTCCCGCTGTACGCCAACGACATTTTTCAGCGACCGCAGCTTTTCCGGCGCATGTGTCAGCAGTGTGTTGCATGAATCGCCATCGATGAAGGCTATCGTGGCCCCGGAGTTGTGAAGGATCGAACACTGCTCATCCGGCCGGAGCGCCATGTTGATGGGAACGGCGATTGCGCCCAGCGAGCACGTGGCGATGAACGCTTCGATGAACTCCGGTGAATCGTGCAGCAGGAGGGCAACGCGGTCGCCGCGGCGCGCCTGCAAAGAGTCGATAACCTGCGCCATCTTCAAAGTTTCCACACGCAACTCGCCGTATGTGAGCTCGCGCTTGCCGAATTTGATTGCGGGCGACGAGGAGCCGTGCGTGAAGATAGCGTCGAAGACGTTCATTGTGTTGCCGGATGCCGGAGAAGTCGGAGATTATATTTAAGCCACGGATGGCATGGATAATAATCCTTCGCTCCGGAGGAGCAAAATGGTTATAGCTCCCCGATTTCAAATGACGGCGCTCCGGAGGAGCGCCCTGTGACCGCATGGAACTCTTGTTCTTCCTGCTGTTCCTGCTCGTGCTTATAGCCGTTGTCGGCCATTTTATATGGTGGGTGGTGGCCACGATCGTTCGCGCGCTGTTAGGCACTCCAGAGACTACCAGTTGGCCCAATCCGCCCGTTGACGGAGCCAGCGATCTCGATATCACCGAACGCCAGATCGTCAAGTTTTATCGCGAAGGCAAACTCAACGACGAAACATACGAACAGTTAATGGAGCAGATCCGGGCGGAACGAGCCGGCTCTGCTTCGTCCGAAACAGTTCCGCCTCCGCGAGAACCTGTTGTAGCCACGCAACCTCCGGAAGCAGTTGTCGCCGCGTCGCTCGTCGCCACTGAAGACGAAATCGTAATCGAACCCGTCGTCGCGCAGGAAGAGCAATTCACGCCGCCACCGCGCCCGCCGCGCAGGTCTTTCTCCGAAGTGCTCAACTCCTTCATGGAAGAGAGCAACATCCGCTGGGGCGAAATCATCGGCGGCCTGTTGATTATCGGTTGCTCAATTGCGCTCGTCGTGAGCTTGTGGGCGCAGATATCTCAAATCCCTGTTCTCAAGTTTTTGATCTTCACAACGGTCACCGCCGTTCTTTTCGGAATCGGACTCTACACCGAACATCGCTGGAAACTTCCGACCACGAGTCGAGGCATTCTGACGATCGCCACGTTGCTCGTGCCTTTGAACTTTCTCGCGATCGCCGCGGTCTCGGCGAGCAACACGTCAGGCGCACTCGTGATCGGCAGCGAGTTAGTGGCGCCGGCGATCTTTCTTTGTCTGGTCTATTTTGCCGGACGGATCATCACGCCCGGTTGCGCGCACATCTTGTCGGCCGGGGTGCTCGGATCGTCAATCGGACAACTGCTTGTACGACACTTTGCTGCAACCGACAGTTCGCCCGCGCTTTTGATCCTGCTCGCCGCGTTTCCGGTCGCGTGTTATGTCGTGACAGTCGCACTCGCTCTGCGCGTTGTGCTTCACGATCGCGAAATCGACGAAAGCGAAACGACGACGGTCTTCACCATCCTCGGCACCATGAGCTTTGCCGCGCTGCTGCCGTTTGGCTTGTTGCTCTACCGGTCGGGATCGATGGGTCTGTCGATGATGTACCTCGCGCCGATCGTCACGCTCTGGGGCTTGCCGATGCTTGCCACGGGTACGCTCTTGTGGCGAAAGATCCACAACCGGGAACTCGTTGCTTCGCGAACGACGGGCACGGCGCTCGGAATTCTCGGCGTGATGATTGTGCTCGCGGGAATGGTTCTCGCATGGCCCAATCCATCGAGCATCGTGCCGGCGGCGTTGTTGAACTTCGCAATCTTCACCGTGCTTGCCGTCGCGCTCGAACTCCCCGTCGCGCATCTGATCGCTGCCGTCTGTTTTGCTTTGGCGTATGTGGTCCTGTTCCACGTGTTTGCCGGAGATATTAGTTGGCTGAATCTTCGTGTGACGTCGTTGCTCAAGGTGAGTCTTTCGGTTACGAGTGGGCAAGCGCTCGTCGCCGCGGTTGCTGTATTCATCGCAGCATCGGAATGGTTGTCGAAACGCAAGCGGGAACGCGACAGTTACCACTACTTCGTCGCGGCTTGCTTCATCGGAGCGGTGAGTTTGACGCTCGCGATCGCGTTCGGAGCGCCGCCTGATGCTCTCTGGATCGTCTATGGCCTCTACTCACTCGGCGCGTTTTGGATCGCGTGGCGGCGCAATTTGGCGCCGTTCACGTGGATTGGATCCGCGTTGCTGCTGTTTTCGCTGGCCGACAACTTCGCACACGCGCTGTCGTTCTCATTTCCCGGGCAAACAGCTCTGTTCGCGCATGCGACGCTGTGCGCGGTGGCCGCAATCGTCAGCTCGCGCTACAAGAGTGAAGTCCTTTCCACTCCACTCAACTACAGCGCCCTCATCTCGCTGGTCTTCGGAGTTGTCAGTCTGTTTGAAGCGAACACGCGGGAAGTTACGTGGATGCAGGCGCAGCGCGTCTTCTGGATTGCCGGCATCCTCCTGCTTCTGCTCTGGCTCAATCGTCGCAGAATCATTTTCAGCGCGCTTCAAATCGCACTGACCTGCGCATTCGTCTTGACCGTCAAAGCAGAGCTTCAGCAGTATGATTGGTACTCCTATCTGCCACACGCCTTCCTTCATCCGTCCGCGCTTCAGATCCAGGGAACAGTGCTCGTGCTCCTGTGTCTCGCATGGCTCGCTTTGCGGCTGCTGGTGAAACGCGCCTCGCCGCGGCTTGACGACGAGAACTGGTTAGCTGAAGCGTGGCGGCTGCTGGACACTAAATACTCAGTCGATCGCGTTGTCGCCTGGTTGCTTCTCGGCGGGTTCCTGCTCCTCGCTGTTTACGGATCTTTTTCAGGAGTCGTGCGAGAGCTGGCGGCAGTGGGAAGCAGCGACGCAGGCTTTGATGTGGCCGGGTTTCCTCACGAGGAAGCGCTCGCACTCGGGTCATGGATCGTGCTTGGTCTTCTGACCATCACGATGCTCGGGAATTTTTGGGAACGTCGCAGCCGCGTGCATTTACTCGGCGCGCTCGTCGTACTTTCCGCGGCGATTCCACTGCTGGCTGGACGATTTGAGTATCAAATGGCGACCGCATCAGCGTGGCGCTGGCTGGCGGCTCTGTTTCTCCTCGCCGGCTCGTTACTGATCTGGTACCGAGAACGCATTGCCACATTCGCCTCGTCCGAATTTGATACTGAAGCATTAGCGAAACAAGCGCGACCGCTACTGATTGGTCTCACGGTTCTGCCGCTTGTTGTGCTGACGATCTATCCCGCGCTTCGAGCAGTCTTCTACTTAACCATCCAACATCCGACGAGCGGTTTCTTCGCCTCGCTCGAAAGTGGTCTCTCTTACGGTTTGCCACTCGTGTTAGTGGCGCTGGTAATGATTGGCTACGCGCTGCGCGAGCGAATGCCGGAGTTCGCTTTTTACGCCGGCGCTTTCTTCAACCTGACCGTGACGATCGCGTTTCTGTTGGCAGTCGTTGCCGCTCGCGGCGCGATGGATCGTGTGGTGGTGGTTCGTCTCGTGCAATTGAATGCGATGACGTTCGCTGTTTACGCATTGCCGTGGCTTAGTAGTCACCGGCGTTGGCAATCGGCGTTGAATGAAGGTGACATCAGCTTCGCCGGCTACTTGCTCAAGCTGCAACTGGGCCTTGCCGTCGTGTTGAACGTGCTGCTGTTTTCGCCCGTGTTGCTGGGATTAATCCAGGCGCCATGGGCCATTGGAATCGGCACGACAGCTACCGGCAGTTTTCTTGGTTGGCTGGCGTTACTCACAACGGTCGTCGCCGGTGTTTTGTTTGCAACGACCACTGCGAAGAAGTTTTCCGCTCACGTGCTCGCCAGTTTGTTGTTGGGTGTCAGTTGCTTGATTGCATTTAGCGTGTCAGGCATCAGCGGCTGGCTCGGACTGCACACGCTCACCGTCTGCATAACGGTGATGGCGTGGTTAATGCTTGCGGCCGCCGAATTGAACGGCATGCCGCGTAGAGTTTTGGGCTTCGTATTCGATCTCGACGGCAAATGGCAATCGAGATCGATGCAGCTCGCAGCAGTCGCCGGCGCTTTCGCGGTGTTTCTGAGTTTGCGAACGCTAAACGATGCCGAGAGGACGCGCTGGTGGTCCATTGGCCCACTGCTGGCAATCACCGCGCTCGCCGCCACGCTGAACTGGAAAACACTGCGACGTCGTTACATCTATGCCGCCGGTGTCCTTTTCAATCTCGCGGTTTCGCTCTGGTGGATCTTCACGCCGCAGATCCGTTCCCGCGACAGCCATTTCTTATTCATCAATCTGATTGCAGCTTCTCTCGCCGGCATACCCTGGCTCTGGTTGGAACTGCGCTTACGGCGACTGCGGCAAAGTGAAAACGAGCTCGGTCCGGGTTTCTCGTTCCACCACCTCGTCGCAATCTTTTCGCTCGGTCTTTTGGCGCTTCTCGTGCTGGCGAGCTTCATGGTCGCGCGTTGGCAGTCGCCGCTCCTGCATAACGCGCTTTTAGGCCCTGCATTTTTATCCGTTGTCGCGTTCATGACCGCATGTCTCTGGGACCGGTACGCGAAATATCCAGTCGCAGGTCTGTACATACTCGGCCTCCTCGCTGTTGCGACTGTGCTTCATCTCGCCGGTATCACCGGAGACAAACTCATCTGGGCAGCCACCATGCTGCTCGCTGCTTACACACTCTTCTCAGCATTCCTTTGGCGCAGACGTGCGATGCTCATCTCGCTCACTCGACAATTTGGTATACCGCAACGTCTAAGCCCGGAAGCAACGGAGCTTCCCTGGTTTTCCCGAGTGACGACACTGGCTGTTGCAGCGATCGCCACGCTTGGCTACTGGCTAATTCTTAATCTGGGCGAGCTCGATTTGCGTGTCGCCGCGGCGTTCGCGGTCATCGCGCAGTTTCTGACGTTCGCGTTTTTGGCTGAGGGAGTTTGGGAGCAACGTTGGCGTCGCGGCGCACTCGCAGTGTCGATCGTGGGCCTCGTTCTTTTCGGTTGGTCCTGGTTGACGCCGGGCTTGAACGCGACTTGGCTGAACCGGAGCGTCATTCTGATGTTGGAAACGTTTGGTCTTGTCGCTGTCTACGGGCTGTTACTTCACAAGGTGAACGTGCGTTTTCCCGACTGGACCAGCTCAGCACGAGCGTGTGTGCCCTGGTTACTCGGAGCGGGTGTCGTCGCGCTGTTCTTCTGTTTGGGAACGGAGGTCTCATACCAGATCAACTTCGGTGTGGTGCGCATTCATCCTGCTTCGCTCATTGCGATCGGCGTCACACTCGTCGCCGCAGTCGTCCTCGGTGTGCTCTTCGCTTTATCACCGAGTCACGATCCGCTGAGCCTGCCCGAGCGTGGCCGCATGCGCTACGTCTACGCTGCCGAAGTCATGCTGGCGCTGCTGTTTTTGCACATCAGGCTGACGATGCCGTGGCTGTTCACCGGTTTTATCGAACGCTACTGGCCGTTGGCCGTCATGGTGATTGCGTATTTCGGCGTGGTCACGAGTGAAGGTTTGCGACGCAGGAAGTTGCTGGTCTTGGCCCAGCCGTTGGAACGCACGGGCGTGTTTCTGCCGATGCTCCCGGTGCTCGGATTTTGGCTCGCCTCGTCGGAAGTCGACTTCTCGGTATTGCTATTTGTCGTTGGCGGTCTGTATGGCCTGTTGGCGATCCTGCGACGCTCGTTTGTGTTTGGAGTTCTGGCGGCGGTCGCGGGAAACGGCGGGCTCTGGTACGTGTTTCATCGCACCACCGATTACCAGTTTCTGCAACATCCGCAGTTGTGGTTGATACCGGTCGCGTTGTCGGTTCTCGTGGCCGCTTACCTGAACGAAGACAAGCTGACTGAAGATCAGATGGCGGGCGTCCGATATCTTTCACTGGTTACGATCTACGCCTCTTCGACTGCCGACATCTTCATCAACGGTGTCGCGAACTCTCCGTGGCTCCCATTGATACTCGGCTCATTCTCATTAGCTGGTGTCTTCGCGGGCATCGTCTTCCGCATTCGCGGATTACTCCTGCTCGGCTCGATCTTCCTGTTGTTGTCGATCATCACGATGATCTGGTACGCCTCAGTAAACCTGGGTTGGACCTGGTTGTGGTATGTCGCCGGCATCGTCACCGGCGCCACGATCATCTTCATGTTCGCCCTCTTCGAGAAGAAACGCACCGAGGTCCTGCGCGTCGTCGAAGGCCTCAAAGACTGGGATCGATAACTAGCCACAAAAAGGCACATAAGTCACAAAAATGATTGCCTCCCTTTATGTGCCTTTTGTGCCTTATTGTGGCTAGTTTCTTTTGTGGCTACTTCTCGGCCAGTTTGCGGCCGGCGTTCAGGTTGTCCCAGTTCATGATGGCGTTAAAGACCAGGAAGTAGCTTCCTTTCGTCTGGCCGCGCCAGAATGGATTCGTCGAAAAGAGAAGAACGTGGCCGTTACCGGAAGGCACGTCGATGATCGCGGGACGCTGCGCGATCTCGTCGCCTCCATCCAACAATCCGGAAACAAATAGATCGCGACTGTCGGCGTAGCGCAGCACCACCCGCGGACGCTGGTTCGGCGGTATCAAACCGATCGCATTGCGAAGTTGCTCGTCCGTAACAACCGGCGCTTCCCATGGCTCAACTCGCGGCGGCGGCTCCGGAATTTCTGCCGGCGGACGTCCTTGCGGTACATCCGGATCGTCAGGCGTGCCGCGGCCGGTCGCGCGTTGTTGGTTTCGCGGCCCGCGCCCACCAACGCCGTTGCTGATGTTGTAGACAGCGCCGTTGAAGCAATACATCGCGAGCGAATCGCCGTAGCCGTACGCAATCGGACTCGCGGCGTCCACTGTTTTGAGGCGCAGGATGTCGCCGATCGCGCGCAGACGTTGCGAACGATTCGCGGAAACTCCGGCAGTAAAACCGTAGTTCACCGCGAACTCCGACGTGTCGTCAATCGTTATAAACAACCCGCCGTCTTTCACAAACTTTTGCAAGTTCTGCAAACCGCTCCAACCAAGCCCCGGCCGCATGTCGTCAGTCTCGTCGAGGCGGCCAAGATTCGGCGTGAGATCAGTTTTCTTCCACGGCAGGGCGTTCCCATACATCGGCATTCCGTTGATGATCGCCTGGCTACCGCGCCCGACCGGCGCAAACAGGATCACATCGTACTTGCTCTTGAGATTCGGATCGCGAGAAACGTCCTGCGTGCTGATGTAAGCGAATGGCACTTGCAACTGATCGAGCCCGACGCGATACCAGCCTTCATCCTGAGTGGACAACCACGTGTGCATCATCGCAACGCGCGCGGCCCTGACCGGATGAGTTTTGACTGACGGCGCATCGGCAACTGCATAAACCTGCACACCGAGCTCGTTCGCAACTCGCCGCAGATCGTCACCCGCCGCCTTGCGAATGATGAACGAACCGCGATTGAACTTGCGGCCGGCAGCTTCGAACGGTTCTTCCGCGGCTTCCATGTCGAGGTCTTTCAAACGATAACGCAGCGTCACCAGCGCGTTGTCGGCATTGTGATTGACCAAATAGACCGCACCACTACTCGAGATGCCGCCCGGTGATCTCACGTCGCTCGTGACGCGCTCCATCGCAGCTTGCAGCACCTTCGGATCTACAACACGCACGACTTCAACGTTCGCGAGCTCACCCATGGTCCATGCCGTATCGTCATAGATATCCGTCTGCGGATCGTTCGGCGCCCAGTACTGATAATCGAGCAGAGCGTCTGCGATGCGGCTGTATGGCTGGTCCATACGGACGATGTAACTGCCCGCAGGGAACGTTCGATCTTCAGTTTTCGGCGCGGGCGTGGGAGAAGCACCGGGAGACGGGCTTGCCGCTGGCCGAGCACCACTCGAGCCCGCTTTCTTCCGAACAGGAACCGTGAACGGCGCGGTAGCACGGCTAATCTCTACGCCTTGCGCCTGAAGTGTGCGAAGCAGTTCGGCCTGGTTGCCGGGCCTCACCTCGTCACCGGGCAGCACGTAAGCCGCCGGACCCTCATTCTTCGGCTTATCAATCGAGCGTTTGCTCTTCAAATAAAAATTTTTGAGAAACAGCTTGGTGTTGTCGCTGAAGTAGTGGAGCGTCGTCAGCAGCGCGGTCTGCTCGTAGTTGTTGTTGTTGCGCTGCGACCACTTCGCTTTCGGCAAGGGAGGGTTCTGGCGATACCACGTGCGTTGATACTCGTCCGGCGACAAGCTCCGTTCGACCGTATCCGCGCCTGCGTTTCCGAAGGTTTCGTACAAGCGGCTGATGCCATTGTGAGTCGCGGCGATGAACATCAAGTACCCCGGCGACCACGTGTCGAAGTTGCCATGCGCAAACACTCCCGGCATGCCAAACTTCGTCATTTCCGACACGTTATGCCAGCCAATCATCTGCCACTCGTCCGTCAGAATCGGATCGACCCAGGCGTTGTATGGGCCATCGCCGATCGTGTTGTCGTAAAGATAGGGAACTGATTCGTGCAGGTCGTGCAGCACCTGCGGCTTCCAGTCCAGGTACGTTTTCATCACGTTGCGCGTGAGTTTCAACGAGAGTCCGATCGCGTCGCGATTGTTGTCGTGCGCGACGTAGTGTCCCCAATAAACGAGGCCGGGCCAATTCTGGTTTGGATGGGCCAGGTGCCAGTTGTAAACGTCGACCATGCGATTGCGGCCGTCAACTTCAACGACCGGAGTAATGAGGGTGACGACGTTGTCGCGGATCGACTTAACGTAAGGACTGTTGTCCACGACGAGACGATAAGCTAGCTCCATCAGCGCCGTCGGCGATCCCGTTTCAGGCGAGTGAATCGTGCCGGTGATGTAATAAATGGGAAACGAAGCGGCCACGAGACGATCCGCTTCCGCCTCGTCCATGTTGATGGTCCTCGGATCGGCAAGTTTCGCGAGACGCCCGCGGTTCTCTTCGAGTTTGGAAATCAGTTGTTCGGAGGCGACCGCTACTGCGATCATCTCGCGGCCTTCTTCCGTTGTGCCGATTGAGTAGACCTTCACGCGCGGGCTCGCACGCTCCAGCATGCGCATGTACTTGTAAACCTCTTCCGCGTAAGGCAACTTGCCGGGCGCGCCCGCAACGTCGCCGAGCACTGCTTTGGGAGTCGGCACGTTGGGCGAAGCAGGCAGGTAGTCGGTCAGCGGCGAGTTGAAGAATGGCTCGGTTGTGTACTCGCGTATCTTGTTCGTGTACTCCTGATCGATGGGTTGATTTGGATCGCGACCGGGTTTGATTTGAGCGTTGGCGATGTTTACGAATATTGCCAGACACAGGAGAAGACGAACGGGACGAAGGGTCATATTGTTTTTCCTCGTAGGGCTTTTTGCACAGATTACACCAGATTTTTGAAATCAGTGAAATCTGTGTAATCTGTGTATCGGATGTCAGATCAACCAAACAAAGCCAAGGTTGCTGGTGGAGTGCCGGCAATAATTGCCACGGTCAAAACTCTCTCCGAAGAGACGGGTCTTGTTCGCGGCATACGCACGATGCTCAAAGTCAATCAAACGGGCGGGGTGGATTGTCCCGGCTGCGCCTGGCCGGAGCCCGATCATAAGCGCTCGCATTTCGAGTTCTGCGAAAACGGTGCAAAGCACGTTGCAGATGAAGCGACCACCAAACGTGTCACGCCTGAGTTCTTTCAAAAGTGGACTGTCGCTGAACTATCGCAGCAGTCGGATCAATGGCTCGGTGCCCAAGGACGACTCACTCACCCGATGCTGCTTCATCGCGACGCAACTCATTACGAGCCGGTGAGCTGGGACGATGCTTTCGAACTGCTCGCCGCCGAACTGAATTCACTGAACTATCCCGATCAGGCGATCTTCTACACGTCAGGAAGGACCAGTAACGAGGCGGCATTTCTGTATCAACTCTTCGTGCGACAGTTCGGCACCAACAACCTTCCGGATTGTTCGAACATGTGTCACGAGTCGAGCGGATCCGCATTGAATGAAACGATCGGAGTCGGGAAGGGAACGGTCACGCTCGAAGATTTCAACCTCGCCGACGCGATCTTCGTAATCGGACAAAATCCGGGCACCAACCATCCGCGAATGTTGACCGCGCTTGAGCATGCGAAGCGAAACGGCTGCAGGCTGGTGCACATCAATCCGCTGCCGGAAGTCGGGATGACGCGCTTTAAGCATCCGCAGCACGTTCTCGGCTTGCTCGGTTCAGGCACACCGCTCGCTGATTTATTTCTACAGGTCAGAATCAACGGCGACGTTGCATTGCTGAAGGGAATGATAAAAGCGGTGCTGGCGCGCGAAGGATCGATCGACCGCGACTTCATCGCTCAGTACACGACGGGCTTCGACGAATTCGCTTCAGCGTTGCGGGATGTCTCGTGGGCTGAGATCGTCGAACAGAGCGGAGTCGCCAAAGAAGAGATCGAGCACGCCGCGCAGATCTTTGTTGAGTCAGAGCGAACGATCTTCTGTTGGGCGATGGGCCTTACACAACACCGCAACGCAGTCTCGAACATTCAGGAGATCGTGAACCTGATGCTCTTGCGCGGGCAGATTGGAAAGCCCGGCGCGGGCGTGTGTCCCGTGCGCGGGCACAGCAACGTGCAAGGCGATCGCACGGTTGGCATTTGGGAGCGACCCACGGACCTGTTTCTGGATCGGCTCGGCGCCGAGTTCAACTTCAACCCGCCACGCAATCATGGTTTCGACACTGTGCGCGCCATCCAGGCGATGCACGATGGGCAAGCCAAAGTATTTTTTGCACTCGGCGGTAACTTTCTGTCAGCTGCACCCGACACCGAGTTTACGACCGCTGCCTTGCGGCGCTGTCGACTCACCGCACACGTCTCGACGAAACTGAATCGCTCGCATTTGGTAACTGGCGATCGCGCGTTGATTTTGCCGTGCCTGGGCCGGACCGAGAACGATGTGCAGGCAAGTGGCCCACAGTTCGTCACGACGGAAAACTCGATGGGCGTCGTGCAGATCTCGCGTGGCTCACTCGCGCCTGCTTCGACAGAGCTTCTGAGTGAGCCGCAGATCGTGGCGCGGCTCGCGAGAGCCACGCTCGAGCATCGCACGGCGGTCGATTGGGAAGGCCTTGCGAATAACTACGACAATATTCGCGATGCGATCGAGCGTGTTCTGCCGATCTTTGACGACTACAATAATCGCGTGCGCCAGCCGGGTGGATTTTACCTGCCGAACGCCGCGCGTGATCGAGTCTTCAACACGGCGAGCGGCAAGGCCGAGTTCACCATTCATGAGTTGCCGCACCACCAGCTTGCGCCGGATCAGTTTCTGATGATGACGATTCGCAGTCACGATCAGTTTAATACGTCGGTTTACAGCGCGAATGATCGCTACCGCGGAATCAGGGACGGAAGACAGGTAGTGTTTCTCAACGAGGACGACATCGCCGCGGCGGGTCTGCGCGCGCGACAAGTTGTAGACTTGATCAGCCATTTCGAAGGCGAAGAGCGAATTGCGCGGCGATTTGTTATTGTGCCCTACGATATTCCGCGGCGCTGTGCCGCGACTTACTTTCCGGAAGCGAATGTTTTAGTGCCGGTGCGCAACGTTGCTCTCAAGAGCAACACGCCGGTATCGAAATCGGTGGTCATTAGCATTCGGCCCACAAGGGAGGATTAGAGCAAACATGGCTTCTCGATCTGCAAAGCCCGCCAAGCGAACCGCGGGGAAGAAAGTTTCTGCGTCTGCAAAGAAAAAAGCGCTCGCGAAGCGACCGGCCGCGAAACAAACAGCGGCGCAGATGGATGGCAAACCGAAACTCTATTCGAGTCTCGTGGTGCAGTTGCTGAGCTTGCTCAAAGGCGAGCACGACTTCATCGCCAACGCAGCCAACTTCAGTGCATTGCTCTTCAATTCGTTGCCGAATGTGAACTGGGCCGGGTTCTATTTTCTACAGGGCGATGAACTGGTGCTTGGACCATTTCAGGGCAATCCTGCGTGTGTTCGTATTCCGATGGGCCAGGGCGTCTGCGGAGTGGCGGCCAAGCAGTGTGAGACGATCATCGTGCCGAACGTACACGAGTTTCCGGGACACATCGCCTGCGATGTTGCTTCAAACTCGGAGATCGTAGTCCCGCTCTTTGACGGCGAACGACTCCTCGGCGTGCTCGATCTCGACAGTCCAACTATTGGACGCTTCGACGATCAGGACGCGGAAGGTTTGAATGAACTGGTGACTGTATTCGTCGCGCACGAGGAAGGTTTAGGGTTGTAGCCACAAAAAGGCACAAAAGCACAAAGAAGAAGAGCATCATGATCAATATCAGGCGAGCAAAAGAACGAGGGCATTTCGATCACGGGTGGCTCAACACGTATCACACGTTTTCGTTCGACCAGTATTACGATCCCCGCTACATGGGCTTTCGACAATTGCGGGTGATCAATGAAGATTTCGTCGCCGCGGGGCGCGGCTTTCCAACGCACGGGCACCGCGACATGGAGATCATCACCTACATTCTCGAGGGCGCGCTCAAGCACGAAGACAGCATGGGCAATGGTTCAGTTATTCGCCCGGGCGATGTGCAGCGCATGACGGCTGGAACCGGCGTCAGACACAGCGAAAAGAATGCGTCGGACAGCGAGCGCGTGCACCTGCTGCAAATCTGGATTTTGCCTCACACTGTTGGCCTCGAGCCCGGCTACGAGCAGAAAGCTTTTTCTGAAGATGAACGGCGCGGGCAGCTGCGGCTGATCGCTTCCGATGATGGTCGTGATGGCTCGGTGCGATTAAATCAGGACGTCGCATTGTTTGCGTCGATACTTACGGTGGGCCAAGAAGTTGAGCACGCGATGGACCAAAAGCGTTACGCGTGGATTCAGGTTGCACGTGGGTCTATCGCGGTGAACGGCGAGAACGCCGAGCAAGGCGATGGTGTGATCGCGAGTGGAGAGTCGAGTTTGAAGATTAAAGCGCAAGACGATGCGGAGATCCTGCTGTTCGATCTTCAATAAGACGGGATGACCACACCACCACACCCGCGACGATGGCATGCGTTGACGCTGCTCTCGGCTGCCGAGTTGTTGGGTATGTCGCTTTGGTTTAGTGGCTCCGCTGTCGTCCCTGCGCTCTCTCTCGAATGGCGACTCTCACCGTCGCAGATAAGCTGGCTCGCGATCGCCGTGCAGCTCGGATTTGTCGCCGGCACGCTGATCAGCGCCACACTTAACCTGCCCGACATCATCAGCACCAGGCATCTATTCGCCATCTCTGCGTTTCTCGGTGCGGCAGTCAACGGCATCTTCGGCCTCTACGTTCACGATCCCGGAACAGCGATCGTTCTTCGTTTCTTAACCGGAATTTGTCTCGCCGGCGTCTACCCGCCGGGCATGAAGATCATGGCGACGTGGTTTCGGGAACGACGCGGCATGGCCCTCGGCGTTTTAGTCGGCGCGTTGACGATGGGAAAAGCGACACCTTACCTCGTAAACGCATTGGGGAGCGCGAACTGGAGACCCAACGTGCTCTTCGTTTCGGTCCTCTCCGCTGTCGGTGGACTCATCGTGCTCTTGTTTGTCGAAGATGGCCCATACGCGTTGCCGCCGGCGAAGTTTGATATGTCGCAGGTCGTCAAAGTGTTCAGCAATCGCGGAGTGCGGCTCGCGAGTTTCGGTTACTTCGGTCACATGTGGGAGCTCTACGGCATGTGGATCTGGATACCCGTGATGATTCGCGCGAGTCTCGCAACGCAAAACGGCGATCCGAAACTCGCCGAGCTCGGTTCGTTTCTCGTCATTGGCGCGGGCGCGATTGGTTGCGTGGTTGCCGGCTTGATTGCCGATCGCGTTGGACGCACTCTCGTCACTTCGTGGGCCATGGCTATTAGTGGCACTTGTTGCCTCGTGATCGGATTGCTTTACGGTGGCAGCCCACTCTTGCTGTTGCTCGTCGCTGCGATCTGGGGCGCGACAGTCGTCGCCGACTCCGCGCAGTTTTCTTCCTGTATTACTGAACTCGGCGACCCGCAGTACATCGGAACTGCGCTGACGATACAAATGTGCATCGGCTTTTTACTCACGACGATTTCGATCGAGTTGATTCCGAAAGTTGAAACTGCGTATGGATGGCGTTATGCGTTTGCGATTCTGGCGCCCGGGCCGTTGTTTGGTGTGATCGCGATGCTGCGCCTCCGACAACTACCCGAGGCGATCAAAATTGCACACGGAAGGCGTTAGACAGGACACCCAGCATTTACAAGATTCACAAGATGGCTTATCCTCTGCCCCACAGGTGATAACGATGAAAATTGTTTACTTCCTCAAAATACGGCCAGACCTCGCTTGATTCCTGCGCGGCATAGCCGCGCGGCTGGAGTCGGGTCCGGGTCATACCGCTCGCGCTGATTGCGAGCGGGCGGGCGCGCGCTCAGCCGCATCCCTGTCTTTCCAATCACATTACAAACGTTTTCTTTCAAGTGGCGCTTTTGGCGATCCACTTTTTGAGGTTGATCATGCAACAAGCAGCTATTCAGGTGCGGAATCTGCGCAAGAGTTTCCGCAAACGAAACGGTTTTCGAAAGAAGTCGGAGCTCTGGGCGATTGACGACGTGTCGTTCAGCGTCGGCCAGGGAGAGACTTACGGCCTGCTCGGACCGAACGGTTCCGGCAAGTCGAGCCTGATTCGAATCCTTTCGACTCTGCTGATCGCAGACAGTGGAAACGTCGAGATGCTGGGCTACAAATTGCCCGAGCAGCAGGAAGAGGTGCGCCGGATCATCGGGCGCGTTAGCGTCGACGCCGCGTTCTACAAAAAACTGTCGGCGCGTGAAAACCTGCTTTACACCGCACTGCTTTACGGTCAGAACGCCCGCGAGGCGGAGCGCCGCGCGATGGACATTCTCGAACAGTTGGGAATGGAGAACGCGAAGTTCTCGACGCCGCTGGAAGAGATGAGCCGCGGCATGCAGCAGAAGATCAGCATCGCCCGCGCGCTGATGATCAATCCGCCGCTCTTGTTGCTGGACGAACCGACGACGGGTCTCGATCCGAAGAGTCGTCGCGACGTGCAGTTGTTCCTCGAGAACCTGCAAAGCCGCGAAGGCACCACGATTCTCCTGACCACGCACGACATGGCCGAAGCGGAACGACTCTGCGTGCGCATTGGTTTTCTCGCGCACGGCAAACTCGTGGCCGAGGGAACCGCGGTGCAGTTGATGCAACGCGCGGGTGCCGCAACGCTCGACGACGCCTTCATCAAGTTAACCGGGGAAGAACTCGTTGAAGAAGAGCTGTTGGCGGTAGGAGAGTGATCGAATCATCCGCTGTGGATGAAGTTAGGAGTCAGCAATGGAAGCAACACTGCGTCAAACATGGGCCTTCCTGTTCCGCGGGTATCACATCACCCGTCGTTACATCGGTTGGGTCATCGTCTTCAACTTCTACGCCCTCGTGACGTCCGCGACAGTGGCGCTGATCGGCGTGGCGGCACAGGACTATCAACTCACGCTGAAGCTCGTCGTGGGTGCGTTGCTGTGGAACTACCTTTCCTGGCTTTACAACGAGATCGCGATGTCGATCGCGTACGAGCGCTGGGAAGGTACGCTGGAATACACGTTCATGGCGCCGGTCTCGCGAGCGGTCCACTTGCTCGGCGTCAGTTTGTTTTCACTGCTGAACAGCGTCGTGACAAGCGTCATCGTGCTGGTCGGACTGATGCTGTTCACGGATCTGAACCTGCGCGGTGTCAACTTTTTTGGCGTGCTGGTCGTGCTTGCCGTGAGTACACTTGCGTTCGTCGGTCTTGGTCTGTTTGCGGCGGTGTTTCCGGTGATGAGCGCGGAGCGAGGAGCGGAAGCGACGCATATCTTTCAAGGCTCGCTTCTGCTCGTTTCCGGAGTTTATTATGACATCGACGTCTTGCCGCGCTGGATGCAACCACTTTCGGCGATCTCGCCTGCGACTTACACGTTGTCGGCGTGCCGGAAGTTGTTTGGAGTCGGCGACAGCAACTCGACGCCTGAACTTCTCGCCGGCGCTTCTTTGTCGGCAGTCACGCACGAACTACTGATTCTCGCGTTGATGGGAGCAATCCTGTTGCCGCTTGGTCTCTGGGCGTTCGTGCGCATCGAGGCGTGGGCCAAGAAAACAGGGAAGCTGAAACGAACCGGATGAAACGCGAGAGCACCGACGAACTCAAAACACGGACGCGCGACGTTATTCGACGACTCAAGCGTGCTTATCCGGACGCGAAGTGTTCGTTGAATCACAGCAATGCGTTTGAGTTGTTGGTTGCGACGATTCTCTCAGCGCAATGTACGGACGAGCGCGTCAACATCGTCACCGCTGATCTGTTTCGGAAATACAAGAAGCCGGAAGACTACCTGAAGGTGTCGCCGCGCGAGCTGGAAAAGGACATCCAGTCGACCGGCTTCTTTCGCAACAAGACGAAGTCGATTCAGGGGACGTCGAAGGTCCTGACGGAAGAGTATGGCGGGCAAGTGCCGCATACGATGGACGAGTTGCTCGAACTGCCGGGCGTGGCGCGCAAGACAGCGAACGTGGTGCTGGGCAACGCGTTTGGAGTTAAGGCAGGAGTCGTAGTTGACACGCACGTCACTCGACTCTCGCACCGTCTCGCATTTTCCCGCGAGAAGACTGCGGAAAAGATCGAGCAGGACCTCATCGAGATCGTGCCGAAGAAGGATTGGGTCATCTTCCCGCACCTGTTGATCGCGCACGGCCGCAAGATCTGCAAAGCCCGGAACCCGCTGTGTGCCGAGTGCCCGATCGAAAAACTCTGCCCCTCGTCATTCCTGAAGACCGGCGTCCCACCACCCAGTTAGGCCACAAAAAGGCACAAAAAGCACAAAAGCAGAATCGAGACCGATTTACTCTTTTTGTGCTTTCTGTGCCTTTTTGTGGCAAATGAGCTTTGCGGCTAGAATGGCCCGCCGTGACTTACAGATTCCCCTGGCAGCGTCTCACTGACGAGCAGTTGCTTGACCTGCGCATCTGCGACCTACCGATAAAGATTAAGGGGTCGTTCCTCGAGCCCCACATCATACGTCTGTACGGTGAGCTCAACGCCCGCGGCATCCGTTTCAAACCGCATGTTTGGCTGGCGGAAGAGTGGTTTTCTCCGGACGGCGTGCCGGGAATCGCCATCCCGTTTTACCTCGCGCACCCGCGGCTCATGAAACTCGAACGCAAGCAGATGCTCGAGGTTGAGGGCGGGACCGACACCGAGTGCATGCGCATCCTCCGACACGAGGCGGGCCACGCGCTCGACACAGCCTTTCGGCTACATTTCAAACGCCAGCACCGCGAGCTGTTCGGGTCCTTTGCGCAGCCTTACCCGGACTTCTACAAACCCAAGCCAAAGAGCCGCAAGTACGTTCTGCATCTGCCGGCCTGGTATGCGCAGGCGCATCCCGCGGAAGACTTCGCGGAGACGTTTGCCGTGTGGCTGAGTTCGCGATCGCAGTGGCGCCGTCGTTACCGCGGCTGGCCCGCGTTGCGGAAGCTCGAATACATCGACGAGTTGATGAAAGAACTCGCCGGAACGAAACCCAGGAACCGGCTTCGTACCAAAGTCGAACCACTCTCCGCGCTACGAGGAACGCTGCGTGAACACTACCGGCGCAAACGCGAGCGTTACGACTTCGAATGGCCCGCAGTTTACGATCGCGATCTGCACCGGATCTTCTCCGACGATCCGCGTCACAAGACACGGCCCAGTGCCGCGAGCTTCATGCGCAAGGTGCGTCGCGAAGTGCGACAGATGGTTGCTGAAGGCACGGGCGTACACCAGTACACTATCGATCACGTGCTGCAAAATATGATCGATCGCTGCAAAGATTTGAAACTTCGTGTAGCAACCCCCTTCCGCGAAACGCGTCGACGTGTCATGATAGTGCTGACTGTGCAAGTAATGAACGTGCTCCATTCAGGTTATCATCGCATAGCCGTATGACCTTTGAGCCGCGGAAGAAGCTGCGCATCATCATCCTAGTTCACGAAGACTTCGTGCCTCCCGATTCGTTGAACGGTCTCTCCGATAAAGAAAAGCTGGAAATCAAAACTGAGTTCGACGTGACTTCGACGTTGAAGAAGATGGGCCACGAGGTCTATCCGATCGGTCTCTATAACCAGCTTAATGTGATCGGCAACGCGCTGATGGAGCACAAGCCGCACATCGCTTT
>DASSEB010000117.1:0-2329 GCA_035696765.1 Pyrinomonadaceae bacterium
GTGGCAGATCTGTTTGCGTCGCACGTGCGACGCGACAAGCTGCGGGCGCTGTTGAAAGAAGTTTCGGATCTGGAGCGTGTTATCGGTCGCGTCAGTCTCGGTTCTGCAACGCCGCGCGATCTCGTCGCGATGTTGCGCTCACTCAATCAAGTGCCTGCGATTCGAGAAGTCTTGAGTGAGTTCGATGCCTCGCTGATCGAAGTGCTGGTGGAGAACACTGACGAACTACCCGACGTGCGTGATCTAATCGCGCGCGCAATCGCCGATGATCCGCCAGTCAAACTAACAGACGGCGACACGATTCGTGAAGGTTACTCGCCCGAGCTGGACGAACTGCGTTCCACCAGCCGCAACGCCAAGCAGATCATCGCCACTCTTGAAGCCACCGAACGCGGTCGCAGTGGAATCAACAACCTGCGCATTCGTTTCAACGGGGTGTTTGGGTACTTCATCGAGGTCTCTAAGACGGCCGCCACGAGAGTGCCGGTCGAATATGAGCGCCGCCAAACCCTTGCGAACGCCGAGCGCTTCACCACGCCCGAGTTGCGCGATTGGGAAAAGAAAGTTCTCGGCGCCGAAGAACGAATCGTCCAGTTAGAGACGGAGCTCTTCACCGGCGTCTGCCGTCAAATAGCCGCGCAAACAAAACGCATTCAGATGACTGCACGCGCACTTGCTGCGCTCGACGTGCTCGCCTCATCAGCGGAAACCGCCGCGCGGCGTCGCTACACAAGACCAACACTCCACGACGGTGACGAACTCGAAATCATCCAGGGACGGCATCCGGTGATCGAAGCGTTCATCGACGAACCTTTTGTACCCAACAGCATCTTTCTCAACAACTCCACCGATCGACTTTTGATCATCACCGGTCCAAACATGGGCGGCAAGAGCACCGTGCTGCGGCAGACTGCCATCATCTGCATACTCGCGCAAACCGGTTGCTTCGTGCCCGCCGACCGCGCTCGTTTGCCCCTCCTCGATCGCATCTGGACCAGGGTTGGCGCCTCAGACGATCTGACGCGTGGTCGTTCCACGTTCATGGTCGAGATGACTGAGACCGCCGCCATCCTGCACAGCGCCACACCACGCTCACTCGTGCTGCTCGACGAGATCGGGCGCGGAACAGCGACCTTCGATGGATTATCGATCGCGTGGGCGGTCGCCGAGTACCTGCACAATTCAGCGGAGCATGCGGCGAAGACATTGTTCGCAACTCACTATCACGAGCTCACCGAACTCGCCGAGCGATTGCCGGGCGCGCAGAACTATCAGATCACCGCCACCGAGCGCGAAGGTGAAGTCGTGTTTCTGCATCGTCTCGAACGCGGGCGAGCGTCGAAGTCCTACGGCATCGAAGTGGCGCGGCTGGCGGGCTTGCCGCCGGTAGTGTTGGCAACGGCGCGTGAAGTGCTGGCAAGGCTCGAGCGTTACGAACTCGATATTTTTGGAGATAAAGAAAACGGCGCGCTGCAAAAGGCTGCGCGTCGCAAAGCTGTGGCGCAGGTATCACTCTTCGATATTGCGAATAGCAACGACGTTAACCACGGATGACACGGATGAATCCGGATTAAATCCGCATAATCCGTGGTTCTATTTCACTCGGAACCAGTCACCTTGACCGTCATTCGTGCGGAGCATCCTCAACATTTCCTCAGCCGTGAAAGGCCTGGCGCCGCGGCGCCCAAATACCGAAATTTGATTGCCACTCTCATCCACCGCGCGATCCCGATCGAGCGGCTTCGAAATTCCCAACGCCTCGCCTTTCGTTTTGAATTCTGCAATCAGCACCGGCCGAGGCCGCGGGCTGAACCCCGCGTATTCCGGCATCGTTTCAGGCGAAGTTAGTTGCAACACGCGCAAACCATTCTTTCCATCGGCGACGTACGCAAAGAGGCTCGCATTCGTCATCGCGATCTTTACTTGATGCACGTCGTTGAGCTTGCCGCCGGCATCGTACATCTGATCCAGTCGCGGTCGTTCAGGTTGTTCGACGTCGATTATCGCTATCCCTTCTCGGCCGTTTGCCACATACGCGTACGTGCGCGCGAGGTAAACATCACGCGCATCGTTGAGCGAAACAAAAGCGCCGTCAACGACGCGTGCCTGCTCGGGCACCGTTACGTCGATGACTCGAAGACCTTCCTCATCGACAACAAACGCATACCGAAACTGAATCGCAATCGCGCGCGGATGTTTGAGACTGATGCGATTCACGATTCGCGGATGCAAAGGATCGTTGATACTGACGATCACGAGCGCCTGCGCTGTCGTGACGTAAGCATAGTTGCCTGCGATCGTGATGTTGTTGGCATCGTTGAGCGCGCCA
>DASSEB010000118.1:0-21262 GCA_035696765.1 Pyrinomonadaceae bacterium
AACCACCAGCACGATCGGAGCCACCGAGGAGTGAGTCGCCAAGAAGCGAGCCGAGGCACGAATCGCCGCGCACCGCTCCTGATCGCCCTAAACCAGACCGGCCGTAAAAGACCGTCACAAACGGCACAAAAGGCACAAAACAGCAAACTTCATTTTGTGCCTTATGTGCCTTTTTGTGGCTAATCTTCTTATGCGTCTCTTCGTGGCTTTCTCATTCTTGGGAGCTTGCGGATTTGGCCATCAATCACCGACTCTGCTTCGCCGATCTGCACAGCTCCCATTCGCTCATAGAACCCTGCCGCATTCGGATCCGCAGTCAACTCAACATTGTGGACATCAACGGCAGCAGCGCGCTCCATCGCGTCGAGAAAGAGCTCCTTCCAAATCCCTGTTCCGATACACGCCGGCGTGACCCATAGATGTTCCAACTCTGCTTTGTCACCACTCACACAAAGCGCATAGAAGCCGCGTATCTCGCCGTCCTCGTCAGCGACATAAACATGATTGTCACGAATGAAATCGGATGAGATGGTGAGGTCCGATTCCCAATGCTTGATCCAGTGCTCGGGATAGCCCCAGTGACGCTTCGCATCGAGCGCGATCTGCGTCAGCGTCGTTGCTTCTTCGGGAAAAGCGCGCCTGATTGTCATGGCAATTGCCATACTGATCCGTCGGCGTATTTTATCCTGACGATCACAACCTGTTCACCAATGCCGATTCGCTCTTTCTTGTCGAGCGCATGAACGCTGATGCGCCTCGTGGGAGGAGTCGGCACTGTAAACGTCAACTCTTTCTGCTTGCCTGGGCCAATGTTATGCACACTCGTGAATTGCCGGCGGTCCAACTCGTCACCGGTGGCTGCGTCAGTAAAGATGTAGTCCCAGTCGATCTCGGCAATCGGTTTAGTGCTGTTGTTTTTTATCGACGCTCGATAAAGAAAATAGTAGCGCGGCGGCGGTGCATTCTCGTTAGCGGCAGCGACAATCGCAGCGTCGGCTTTCGCCTCTTTTTCGAGTTTGCCTACCTCGGCCGAGTTGCTGCGCTTCGCGTCGGAGACGCGCTTCTCGGACCTCGCGCGAAACTGCATCTGGTGAAAATTCTCATTTGGACCACCAAAAGGATTTCGTTCCCAGTTCAATCGCTCCTTGCTCCAACTGAACTTCACGACTTCAGCGGCGCCGGCGGGCGCAGTGGTCGTTTGCGCGTGAGCGATCTGCGCTACGAAGAGGAAAGAAAGCAACAGGACTAAGACTTTCATCGCTGGCGCTCCGTTTTGGAATCGGTGTGGCGGCTATTATCGCACTCGTCCAATGATTCGTGAAACGATTCATGGCCGCGATTATGAAAGAGGGGCGGCCACGGAGTGCCGCCCCCACAATCAATTCACCGCAGTGAAGAGGTTAGAAGATATATCTCAAACCGACCACGATGCGGCGGTTGCCACCGCCTGTTCCCCACTGGTTGAGGAAGTTCGATGAGTTGACGCGGCCTTCGGGAATACCGAAGTCGCGCGTGTTGGTTGCGTTGTTGAACTCCGCGCGAAGTTGAATTCGCTGGTTCTCACCGATGCGCGTGTTCTTGAAGATTCCGAGGTCGAGGTTGTTGATACCGTCGGCGCGAAGAATGTTTCGGCCGGCGTTGCCAACACGTTGGGCCGCCGTAATCCTTTGGAACAACGATGTGCCGCCGGCAGCGAGGATTTCAGGAATCGTCATGCCGCCGAGCGGAAGATTCGTGTTCAGGTTAGGACGAATCGCGTCGCCGACCAGAGTGTTGATGCCGGAAAGAGCACCGGCCGGATCCGAGCCATTCAAGACAGTGAACGGCGCGCCACTCTGGAACGTGAAGAAACCATTGAGCTGCCAGCCACCAAGCACGTGTCCCTTCCATCCCGGCTGGCTTTGGAACCACGGTAACTCGTAAACGAAGTTGCCCGTGAGGCGATGCGGTCGATCGTAAGTCGAACGAGCGCGATCAGAAGCGCGATTGAAGGAGTCTTGAGAGACTGCAACCTCGCCGCTCGACGGGTTGAAGATCTCTGACGCGCTATCGATAAACGAGCTCCAGGTGTAGTGGACACCCGCGCTGAAGCCGCGGCTCAATCGTTTTTCCATGCTCGCTTGCAGCGAGTGGTAAATCGACGAAGCGGCGTTGGCGCGCAAGCGGACCACAGCGGCGAATCGATCGACTCGGCAACTGTCGGCATTCGGACCCGTAAACGTCGGCGTGCAAGTGGCCGGCGCCAGCGTGTTGAGACGTCGCGGATTTCCATCCAACGTCTGGAACAACGCTGAGCCTTTCGAGCCGACGTAGCCGAGACGGAACACGACGTTCGTTCCGAGCTCACGTTGGAGTTCAAAACTGAAGCTCTGATAGTACGGCGAACGGAAATCCTTGCCGACGATCGTTCTCGTGAATTCGTTCGGATTAACACCCGCGTTCGACACATTCGGCAATCGCGTAAACGCATTTGGAACTGAAGCCGCTCCGGCAAACGTTACATTCGCCGGCAAACTGACCGCAGCCACAAACGGGAACGAACTCGCGACGTTCAGCGCGATGTTGATGAACGTGTAATCGTGAGTAACAGCGTAGCCGCCGCGGAAGACGAGCTTATCGCCGCCGGTGATGAAACCGAGAATGCCATCGGGATCGGTGCGCGGGTTCCAGTTGAAACCGAGGCGCGGTTGGAAGTTGTTCTTGTCAATGTGCGGAACCGGGTTCATCGCAAAACGCTGATCGCCGCCGGCGAGGCCGACGATCCGCTCGTTCGCGGGAAGCAAACTCAGGGTCGCTTCACCCGGCCGCTCGTACCTCAAACCATAAGTCAGCGAGAAGTTTGGCCTGATCTTCCACTCATCCTGACCGTAGAAGTGAACGTCGAACCAGTTGTAGTTATTGATCGCTTCACCGCCCGGCAACGGCTTGTTGATGTTGGCGGCTTCGGCGAAGTCGTTCACAAACGAATTCAACGTCGCATACCGCAACAGACCGCGGATGGTCGGGAAGAAGAAACTCTGGATACGATTTTCGATGATGTTGGTGCCGAGTTTGATCGCGTGACTGCCGCGTGTCCACCCGAGATTGTCCTGGATCTGGTAGATGTTATTGGTGCGAAACTGCGGCAGGTTCACCGCAAGTCCGATCGCGGTTCGACTATTCGCCGCGTTGAAGCCGATGAGCCCAAGCTCGGAAATCTCGAGCGACGGGATCTCTTCCGACGTCGGATCGGAGGCGCTCGTCGTACTGTTGAAACGCTGGTAACCAAGTCTCAATTCATTGACGAGTGCCGGCGAGAACGTTCCCACATGCGAAAGTGCGAGCGTTTGCTGGCGCTGTAGGTTGGAAGTGGTGAGTCCTGGCGGCGTAGCCTGGCCCGTGCCACCTGTGTCGGAGTCGCTATACAAATAGCGCGCGGTAAAAATGTGGTTGCTGTTGAAGTTGTGGTCCACCCGGAACGACGCCTGATGGTTATCGAAGAAGAACGACGTTGCCCCTGTAAGTGAGCCGAGCGGGACCGTGAAGTTTTGTCCGTTCAACGTGAACGTCGCGTTCTTGTTGATCGGCTGCTGCGCCGCTGGCAAGTGTTTCAACAGCGCAGCGACGTGCGGTAAGTTGCCTGCTGCTGCCTGGAGGACCGCGCGTCCTTCTGTGGTCGGAGCTCCGTTCAGCGTTGTGCCGGAACCGAGCTGCCGATCACTCCAGCGTTGATACGAGCCGAAGAAGAACGTTCGGTTCTTGCCGCTGATGTAATTCGAACCGCCTTCACCGAAACGCGGCAGGTGCAGCGGGCCGCCAAGAGTTCCGCCAATCTGGTTCTCGATGCGGAACGGCGCGTGCCGCCGCGATGGGTTCGTCGACTCTGAATTACAGAAACCGGCGCGCTTGTCTGTATTGCTGCATGCGTTCAGCGCGTTGCCATTGTGAAACCAGAACGCTGAACCGTGATAGTTGTTCGTCCCGGCTTTGGTGATCGCGTTGAATACCGAACTCGAGTTGCGGCCGTATTCGGCGAGAAACTGGTTCGTGATCAGCCGCACTTCCTGAATCACGTCAGGATTGTTCAAAGGCTGCGCAGCACCGGCGACGCCGGGCTCGTTGTTGTCCTGGCCATCGACCATGAAGTTATTGGAACGAACGCGACCGCCGTTCGACGAATAACTGATGCCTGCGGCGAATCCGGTTTGTCCGGCTCCCAACTGGCTAACGCCGGGCGCGGAGAGCGCGACCGCAAGCACGTTGCGAGTTGGTCCCAACGGCAGTTCCGACAAGCGTCGCGAATCAAACTGCGTCGAGACTTCAGCGTTGCTCGTGTTGATGATCGCGGCGTTCTCAGTAACGGTGACAACCTCCTGCACACCGCCGGGCTTCATCGAGACGTCCACCACGGCATTCTGGTTGAGAATGAGCGTGATTCCCTGTTGGACGTACTTCGAAAAACCGGTCGCCTCGACTGACACTTCATAGGGACCGACAGGTAAGTTTTCGAAACGATAGTTTCCGTCACTGCCGGTTGTCAGATTACGCGAGATGTTTCTCTCGGTATTTCGAGCAGTCACGGTTGCGTTGGGGATAACCGCGCCTTTTTCGTCAGTCACCGTGCCGGAAATAGTTCCTGTCGTTTGACCAAATGCAACCACTGAGGAACTGAGCAGGACAGCTAACAAAAGGGGCAGGAGTCTTGTTGCCTTCATAGGTCGATCTCCCTTCGAGTCGGTGTAGCGGTACTTCGGTTTTGGAGTGAAGACGGTTCCTGAAGGAGCCGTCAGTAAATTTTCGAGGAATGTGTACGCGAGGCGCAAAAGCAACCGATATTCCACTCGTTTTTTGTGGAATTACTGGACAATCGAAATTCAGGCACACCTCAACCGTTCAAATAAATGGATCGATTCCAATTTAATGAAGGCAATTGGCCACAGATAAACACGGATGGGCACGGCAGGTCCGCGTCATCCGTGTTCATCAGTGGCCTATACGGTCTTAAGAGGCGGCGGCTTCTTCGTGGTGCTCGGTGGTGTAAAGACGAAGGATGTCCTGTCCCTGGCGGGAGCGCGGATCGATTGTCCGCAGGTGCTTGCGACCCTGCATTTCCCAGATCGCCGTCACCACTCCATCTTTCTCCACTGCATGGTAAGTAATTTCTTCGGTGCTCGCTTCAGGTGCGGGCTCGTTTGCTTTCGCCGCGCCTTCGCCTAGTGCGGTTTCATTCTCAGACATACAAACTCAAACACTCTCCAATCTCTTGCGGTAGGTTTTTAGGTGCCGCGAATTGTTGCATATCAACCCTTCCAACGCAACGCCATCTCAACTGCTTTCCGCGGCACAACGACACCCCATCCTTGCCGGTCCACTTCAACGCCTGCCACTCGCTCTGCCGTATCGATGAGAATGCGCTTGATCTGTTGCGGTGTGAGTTTCGGGTTTGCTTCGAGCATGCACGCCATAATGGAAGCGACGATCGGCGACGCGAATGAAGTTCCATCTACGAACTTGTAGTGTTCATTGATAACGTTCTTTTCGCGAAGTTTGATAGTGATGAGCTGGCGCAGCAACGGCACTTGTAAGCCGCGCGCTTCATCGAGATCTTTATCGACGCCAGCGTGTGAAAGAATCAAATGGTCCAGTTCACCGTCAGCAGCAGCGTCGAGCGCTGCATACAAATGGGCTTCGTCAGCGGTTGGTGTGTGCGGAAGAATCGGACCGGCAACCCAAATCCCAGGTGCGATCACTTCCGGCTTCTGTAAACCGTCGATGGTTGGACCATAGGACGAGCGATACATTCCACGCCGCGCTCGATCCAGTGAGTTTTGATCGTCGAGACCACCAACCGCGATCGAGGACGGAGCATTCGCCGGCGGCAAGACTGGATGGCCGGGCGCGAGTCCCGAGTTTCCGACAGCACAGACGACAGTCAGTCCGGCCTCGACTACCTTCTCGACGAGTTGGCAGAGCGAGTTGTGTAAATAGGACTGTTCGAAGTCTCCGCCGGCGGAAATATTGACGATACGGATGCCGTACTTTTCTTTGTTTGCAAACACCCAACGCAAACCAGTTTCGATGTTGCTTTCCGGAATGCGTCCAGTCTTGCCGATCTTTACGAGTACGACATTGGCTTCGGACGCAATGCTGCGGTAAAGACCATCGGAAAGATATCCGTTGCCGGCGGCTACGACTGAAGTCATCATCCCGTGCCAACTGGCGACGTCGGACTCTTGCAGAAACGAAGGATCGTCTTCAGTTTCAAAAATACTGTGATACGCGACGATGCGATTGACTGGTTCGGTCAGATCCTTGTGCGCGTAGAAACCGGAATCGAGAAATGCGATGGTCACGCCGCGACCCGTGAACCGCTCGTCAGCATCCATCCGCAGTGGCACCGGTAGCGCCTGCTCGATTGTTTCGGTCATATCCACAGATTACACAGATTTTTTCCTTCTGTGTAATCTGCGTGATCGGTGGATTCTTCCCTCTTCACCTCGCTTGCCCTCGCCCGCATTCGCCTGATAATCTTCGAACTCAACAATCCGGTCGCGTTTAAGGAGATTTTTTGTAAATGAAGACGAGGAATTTGTCGATCTTGTTGGCGTCGCTGTTTGTGATTGCAGCCGCCGTTTTTGCTTCTGGCGCGCGCGCCGAAGGTGAGGTCCCGGCGCCGCCTGCGATTGGCGCTACGATCGAAGACTTTACGCTTCCCGATGTCGATAACAAGGAACACTCACTCAAGTCGCTGGCCGGAAAAAACGGCACCGTGCTCCTGTTTATTGCCGTGCAGTGTCCCGTCTCCAACGCTTACAACGAGCGGATGACAAAACTCGCCGAAGACTACAAGGCCAAGGGCATCGCCGTGATCGGTATCAACTCGAACGTCGCCGAAGACGCTGCCACGGTAAAAGCTCATGCGACTGAGCACAAACTCAGCTTCCCCATTTTGAAAGATCCAGGTAACAAGATCGCCGACAGACTGGGCGCGACTGTTACACCCGAAGCTTACTTCCTCGACGCGAACAACAAGCTCCTCTATCACGGCCGCATCGACAACGCTCGCAACGCCGCGCAGATTGAGACAAGCGATCTGCGTAATGCACTCGACGCAGCGTTGGCCGGCAAGGCAATCGAGAAGACGGAAGCCAAGGCATTTGGCTGCAGCATCAAACGGGCGTAAAGCAATGAGTTTTTCGAAAGCAATAATTCCAGTCGCGCTATGTATTTTGTTGTTGAGTCTCGCGGCGCCGGCCCAATACCGAAAAGGCAGCCGCGAGAAACCACAAAAATCTGTAACGGTCGTGTCGGCAATCAACACCGAAGCGCTCAAGGGTTTGTTAACTCAACAACGGGAGCTTCCGTTGCTTGTTAACTTCTGGGCCACGTTTTGCGATCCGTGTCGCGATGAGTTTCCCGATCTCGTAAAGATCGACAAAGAGTACCGGCCGCAGTCGTTGGAGTTTGTCACCGTCTCGCTTGACGACGTGAGCGAGCTCAAAACTGGAGTGCCGAAGTTTCTCGACGCGATGAAAGCAACGATGCCGGCGTACCTGCTCGATGCTATAGATCCCGAGCCCGCCATCAACCTTGTCGACCCGCGCTGGCGAGGCGATCTGCCCGCAACTTTTCTGTACAACGAAAAAGGCGAGGTTGTTTACAAGCACATCGGACGCGTGAACACTGCGGAACTGCGCGAGGCGATCGAAAAAGTGGTGAAGAAAGGGGCTAAGAGTTGAAGCCACAGATCTAATCCGTGTAATCCGTGGCTCAATCAACCCCCGTCTAATGATTACTCCCGAAGTTATCGCCGCTCATAACCTCACCCAACAAGAATTCGAGCGAATAAAGGAACTGCTTGGCCGTGAACCGAGTTTTGCCGAACTCGGCATCTTCTCGGTCATGTGGTCGGAACACTGCTCGTACAAATCCTCGCGCATCCACCTGAAACGATTGCCAACTACTGGACCACGCGTGATCGTGCCGCCGGGCGAGAACGCCGGCGTTGTCGATCTCGGCGACGGCTGGTGCGCAGCGTTCAAGATCGAGTCGCACAATCACCCGTCGTTCATCGAACCGTTTCAGGGCGCCGCGACGGGCGTCGGCGGAATCCTGCGCGATATCTTCACGATGGGGGCGCGGCCCGTCGCGTCGATGAACAGCCTGCGTTTCGGATCGTTGGACCACCCGCAATACGGACGTCGCAATCGATCGCTGCTCGCGGGAGTCGTGGCGGGCATTGCTCATTACGGGAACGCCTTTGGTGTTGCGACTGTCGGCGGTGAAGTCGCGTTTGACGATGCTTACGCGTTCAATCCGCTCGTGAATGCGTTCGCACTCGGGCTCGTGCGGCACGATCAGATTTTCTTCGGCAAAGCGACTGGCATCGGAAATCCCGTGCTGTATGTCGGCGCAAAAACCGGGCGCGATGGAATTCACGGCGCCACGATGGCTTCAGCGGAGTTCGATGAGGAAGCGCTCGAGAAGCGCCCGACTGTGCAGGTCGGCGATCCGTTTCTCGAAAAACTTCTGCTGGAAGCGTGTCTCGAGGCGATGCGTAGTGGCGCTGTTGCCGGTATTCAGGACATGGGCGCGGCGGGTTTGACGTCTTCATCGTGTGAGATGGCGGCTCGCGCGGGTACGGGCATCGAGTTGGACCTGTCGCTGGTGCCGCAGCGTGAACAGAACATGACGGCGTACGAGATGCTGCTGTCGGAATCGCAGGAGCGCATGTTGATTGTGGCCCACTCCGGACGTGAACGTGAGGTCGTGGACATCTTTCGCAAGTGGGACCTCGATGCAGTCGTCATCGGACGGGTGCGTGACACGCGACGAATGCAGGTTGTTCACAACGGTGAAACTGTTGCTGACATTCCCGTCGAGGCGTTGACTGACGAGGCGCCACGTTATGAACGGCCGATGTCGCCACGCGCGAAGCAGGAACCACAGATTACACGAATCGAGAGCGCGGATTTGGGTTCGGATCTGGTGCGATTGCTTTCGTCCGGGAATATTGCTTCCAAGCATTGGGTTTATCGCCAGTACGATCACATGGTGCGGACCAACACCGCGATCCTGCCGGGCGCTGATGCCGCTGTGGTGAGGATCAAAGAAACGCGACGCGCCCTCGCGATGACGCTCGACGGCAATGGACGTTACTGCGCGGCGAATCCGCGCGAAGGCGCGAAGCTGATCGTTGCGGAGGCGGCACGCAATGTGGTGTGTGTGGGCGCGCGGCCGATTGCGATTACAAACTGCTTGAACTTCGCCTCGCCGGAGCGGCCGGAAGTGATGTGGTCGTTCTCTGAAGTCGTCGACGGCATGGCGGAGGCGTGCCGCGTGTTGGAGACGCCGGTGGTTTCCGGCAACGTCTCCTTTTACAACGAGACTGAGGGACGAGGGATTCTGCCGACGCCTGTGATCGGAATGGTCGGGCTGATTGAAGACGTCAAACGCGCAGTGTCGCCGGGGTTCAAGAAAGAAGGCGACTGGATCGCGCTGCTCGGCACGACGCACGACGACTTGTCGATGAGTGAATACGCGGTGAGTGTCGCTGGTGTGACAACCGCGGAGATCGTTGCGTCAGGGGAAGTGCCGGAGCTGAATCTCGAACGTGAGGTGGCGGTGCAGAAGACGTGTCTTGAAGCCGCGGAAGCGGGACTGCTGCTTGCAGCCCACGACTGTTCCGATGGCGGAGTCGCCGTCACGCTGGCGGAGTTGTGTTTCTCATCGTTAGGACGCGACGCGATCGGTGCTGATGTGAACGTCGAAGGGACGCTCGGTCCAACGTCGTTGCTTTTCAGTGAATCGCCGTCGCGAATAGTCGTCAGCTTCGATCCGTCTGACGCCGCTGCGGTTCAGGAAATTGCCGAGCGCAATAACACTCCGTTTGCGATTCTTGGACGCGTTGGGGGAACGCGATTGACGATTGACGTGAATGGACAAGAAGCTGTTACCCTCGAGATCTCTGAACTCGAAACTGCGTGGCGAAGTGCACTGTCAGCCAAACTCGCCGCTGAAGTCGTAAGCGTTTAGATAGTAGGGACAATGCATCCCGTCATCTACCTCAACAAGACCATGGTTGAGGCGACGAAAGCGCGCGTCGCGCCGGTATCTTCCGCGATGCTTTATGGTCGCGGCGTCTTCACCACGCTCGCCATTCACGACTCGCAACCATTTCTTTGGTCCAAACACTGGCAGCGTCTCACCGCACACGCCAAACGACTCGACGTCGATTTTACCGGCTGCACCGAGAAGGGCGTCGGCGACGCGTTGCGGAAGTTGATCGCCTTCAACCAGGTCAAGGACGGTCGCGCCCGAGTGATCATGCTCGCGCGCAGTGGTCGCGACATCTGGAGGACGAAGCCGCAGGGCGCGAAGAAAACCGACCTGCTGATCATGACCGGCGACAGCCAGAAGGTTTCTCAAACTGGTTTGTCGCTGGCAGTCTCGCCTTATCGAGTCAACACCTTTTCGCCGTTATCGGGAATCAAGAGCCTGAACTATCTGGATCACGTGCTTGCCTGGGAAGAAGCGCAGAGCCGCGACTTCGATGAATCTGTGCTTTTGAATGAGCGCGGCGAGATCGTCTCCGCGACAACAGCCAACTTGTTCTGGGCGAAGAATGGCACGGTGCACACGCCGGCGTTGAGCACAGGCGCGCTGGCCGGCATCACGCGCGAATGCGTGATCGAGATTGCGACCAGACACTTCATTCCGCTGCTGGAAGGTATTTACGAGATGACGGATCTCACGGACGCCGATGAGATCTTTGTGACGTCGTCGAGTCTCGGCGTCGCGCCGGTGACGACTTTCGACTTCAGGCGCTACTCTGTTGGGGGAAGTCTTACTGCGACGATTGCACAGGCGTTCAAACAATTACAAGATTTGCAGGATTGACATGAATGCGATAACTTGCAAACTATGAGTACTGTAACTGAAGAAGCCTCCAAAACTACCGAACCAAAGACGAATAAGTGGGTCTACCTTTTCGACGAAGGGCCGGGCGACGACAAGGCGCTCCTCGGCGGCAAAGGCGCGGGACTCTGCGAAATGACGCAGGCCGGATTGCCTGTGCCGCCGGGTTTGGTCGTCACCACCGAAGCATGCAACGCGTTCTTCGAGAACGACAAGAATTTTCCGGAGGGCTTGTGGGACCAGGTCAAGGAAGGTTTGAAGCGCATCGAGGAGAAGGTCGGTAAACGTTTCGGCGACCCGAAAAATCCGCTTCTCGTGTCGGTTCGTTCAGGCGCGGCGTTCTCGATGCCAGGCATGATGGACACCGTCTTGAACCTTGGTTTGAACGAGGAGACAGTCCAGGGACTCGCCGAGCAGACTGGCGACCTTCGTTTCGCCCTCGACGCGTATCGACGCTTCGCTTCGTTGTTTGGCGAGATCGTGATGGGCGTCGCGCACGAGAAGTTCGAACGAGTGCTCGATCGTTTCAAGGCGCAAACACAGGGCGGTCGCGACACGGATCTACAGTCCGATCACCTGCGCGAGATTATCGCCGCGGAGAAACAGATCATTCTCACCGAGCAGTCTGCAATTCCTGAAGATCCCTACGAACAACTCCGCGTCGCGATTGCCGCGGTCTTCAATTCCTGGATGGGCCGCCGCGCGATCGATTATCGACGCGTCAATCGCATTCCCGATTCACTCGGCACCGCGGTGAACGTGCAGGCGATGGTGTTCGGAAACATGGGCCCGGGCAGCGGCACCGGCGTCGCTTTCACCCGCAATCCTTCCGACGGCAAAAAAGAACTTTACGGCGAGTACCTGCTGAATGCGCAGGGCGAAGACGTCGTCGCGGGTATTCGAACGCCAAACCCGATCAATCAACTGAAGAAGGAACTGCCGGAGGTTTACGAACAGTTCGCTTCGATCGCGAACCTGCTCGAAGAGCATTACTACGACATGCAGGACTGCGAGTTTACGATCGAACGCGGCAAACTCTGGATGCTGCAAACACGCACCGGCAAACGCAGCGGCGCTGCGGCGGTGCGTATCGCCGTCGAGATGGTTTACGAGAAACTGATCGACAAAGCCACCGCCGTAAAACGTGTCACTCCCGAGCAGCTCGATCAACTGCTGCATCCGACTGTCGATCCGAAGACGAACGCAACCGTGCTCGCCACCGGACTTCCGGCGAGCCCGGGCGCTGCGCAGGGCCAGGTGGTTTTCAGTCCCGACGAAGCCGAAGAGATGGCGCGAGACGGCAAGCGCGTCGTGCTCGTGCGACAAGAAACCAGTCCTGATGATTTTCATGGCATGGTGGCGGCTCAGGCGATCGTCACCGCGCGCGGCGGCATGACAAGCCACGCCGCCGTGGTAGCGCGAGGCATGGGCAAGACCTGCGTCAGCGGCGCGAACGCTTTGAACATCGACTACGGCCAACAGCAGTTCACCGTCGACGGCACTGTCGTCACGAAAGGCGAATGGATCACTGTCGATGGTTCAACCGGCCGCGTCTTTCTCGGCCAGATACCGACGATTCAACCGACGCTCGGAAATGATTTTTATAAACTGATGACCTGGGCCGATCACTTCCGCCGGCTGCGCGTGCGGGCAAATGCGGACACGCCGCTCGACGCGAAAACTGCGCGACAGTTTGGCGCGGAAGGCATTGGACTTTGCCGTACCGAGCACATGTTCTTCGGCGACAAACGACTCGCCGTCATGCGCGAGATGATCCTTTCCGAAGGCGTAGGCGCGCGTGAGAAAGCACTCGAAAAATTGTTACCGCTTCAACGGAGCGACTTCATCGGTATCTTCCGCGAGATGGCGGGACTGCCGGTGACGATTCGTTTACTCGATCCGCCGCTGCACGAGTTTTTGCCGAATGCCGAAGAGCTCGGCGCGGAGCTGTCGGAGTTGAAGATGGCGTTGAAAGCCGCTTCGACACTGACTGCAATGGACCACATTCTCGACGAGATCGATCAAAAACGCGCGCTGCTGCGGCACGTCAACCGCATTCGCGAAGCCAATCCGATGCTCGGTTTCCGTGGGTGCCGTCTCGGGCTGGTGTTTCCCGAAGTCACGCGCATGCAGTGCCGCGCGATCTTCGAAGCTGCGTGCAAAGTGCAGGGCGAACGCAAGAAAGTCGAACTCGAGATCATGGTGCCGCTCGTGTCAGTCAGCGAGGAGTTGCGGCAGCAATCAGAGTTGATTCACGAAGTCGCGCGGCAAGTCATGGGCGAGCACGGCATGACGATCGAATATCTTGTCGGAACGATGATTGAGTTGCCGCGCGCGGCGCTGATGGCCGATCGCATTGCGCAGCACGCGCAGTTTTTCTCGTTCGGCACAAACGACCTGACGCAAACGACGTTTGGGTTGAGTCGCGACGACTCGAGCCGCTTCCTTCCGACCTACATTGAACGAAAGATCGTGCGAGACGATCCATTCCAGGTGCTCGATCGCGACGGCGTCGGGCGACTGGTGCGAATGGGTACCGAGCGCGGGCGTAGCGTGAAGACTAATCTCAAAGTCGGGATTTGCGGCGAGCACGGCGGCGATCCGCAGTCGATCGCGTTCTGTAACGAGATCGGGCTCGACTACGTGAGTTGTTCGCCGTTTCGTGTTCCGGTCGCGCGCCTAGCCGCCGCGCAAGCCGCATTGAACCCTGCCGCCGAAGAGACGATCAGCGCACAGGTTTAATCCTGCAAACCATGTCTCATTCGGTTATTGCGGCGCTGAAGCAAAAGCAACGTCAGTGATCAGAACCGCACCCTGAAGTCGCTCGTTGAATGCGAACTGCACCGACCGAACATTGTTAAGATTGACGCCGCCAAAAGCACTCAGCGGCACGCGTACAGTATTCAACACGATCTTCGGTACTGGACCAACCGAGCCTGGTGGAAAGTAAAGTGCCGACGAAACGTTACTGACTCGCACAGATGCGCTCGAGCCGGAAGCGTCGGTCAGCACTACGCGAAAGTCCTGCGCCAGATCAGCAAGGTTGCGCGGATCGGCAAAATTCACACTCACGCGAAACTGCACCGCCTGAAAACCGGAAACATTGCCGAGCGACGCCGGCAGATCGTTTCTGTAATTGCCGGTCAAGTCGTTCCAGCCCGTTTTCAGTTGGCTCAAACCTCTGAGCGACGATCGCGCGCTCGGAGTGGTGTGCGGTTGTCGCGCGTTTGACTGGTCGGGCAAACACCTCTGCGGTTGCGGCGCCGGCCCTCCGCATAGCTCGTAGGGCGTTAAAGCAGTTGGCGTGACCGCAGCGCCCAGCGTGTCGATCGTGAGATTTGTGTTGTTGAGTAGCCTGTTAACGTCCAGGCGCAATGCCGGATTATCGGGCGCATGGTACGAGACGAAGAGATTGTTCGTCTGAGCTGACGCCGGCGGTGGCGCGTCGCCGGTTAGTATCGGGATGAATTGACTCTCGCCACCGACGTAAGCGCGGAAGAACGCTGACATGTACGCGAGGCCGGTGCCGCGTTGTTGCGCTTCGGTCAATCGCTGATTGCCTTTGCCAGTGCCGCACTGCGAATCGGAAACGCCACCGGGCACGAACGCGGTCCAATCGTTTGTCGCGCCGGGAAACGGACTCGAAGGCGACCAGATGGTGTTGTAGAAATTGTGATTGGCGCCCATCACCAGCTCGTAGTGTTTAGGCGCCTGGTCGCCGGGGACGTTGTAGCGCGCGTCATCGTAAAAGTGAACGCCTTGCAGATCGCTGACGTCGCCGTCGCAGTAAGGTAGTAGCACGTTGAGCGCGGCGTTGTTGACTACGAACCGGTTGAAGTCAACGGGCGCAAGTGGAAACACAGCTTTGATCCCGTATGGCGCGCCTAACGAGTTATTCAACACGTAATGGCGCACGACTCCCTCGCCGCCGCGCGAGTGGCCCATCGTACCAACACGGGTCAGGTCCAACTTGCCGGCGAACTTGGTCCCGAAGGGCGCGCCGCCAGTGGTATTGAAAGTGTTCAGGATGTTGAGATGTTTTTGCAGCAACTCTGCGCGCGCGAGGGCGCCGAGATCGAACACGCTATTGTCTACCGCGTTGACTCCGTTTGCGCCGATCGACACGACGACATAGCCATGACTTGCGAGCACTTCTGAAACGTAATCGTAGCCTTGATAACTCGGGATCGGCTGGTTTCCCATCGAACACGGCCACTGTAAAAATTGGGCGCCTGCGCCGTTGAAACACGTCGCATGTCGACCATGCAACAACAGGATCACGGGGTAAGGTCCACCGGGCAGATTCGTCGGATAGTGGATGGAGGCGCGTAGTTCCACTGGTCCGGGAAAGTTGCTGGGTTGAAACGCAGTGTCGCCGAAGTTGTATTCCTCTCGTGTGACAGGCAACGAACCCCGTGCGCCGGGATCTGGTACCTGGCCCAGAGTGACGCGTGCCGCCACGATCAGGAGAATGAAGACGAGAATGTAGCTTTTACTTCTGGTTGTCATTGGTTTCCTCCTTCACGCCTCAATTGAATTCCCTGTGAGAGTCTTCTTCGGTCCTCTTTGTCTTCACCATAAGAGATCGAGACAACGCCACCCGGGCGTATCAGTGAACCATCGAACGTGATAGCAGTGATTTGCGACAGTGATTCGTTCTCGACGCCGTTGCCGGCAATCTGATCGTCAATCCAAACGACCGCCGGAAGCGCGCGCACGGGGAATGGACCACCCTGCACGGTGATTCGCCACGCTCTATCGACCGCGACCCGCTGACCGCGCACTTCCACATTCAAACTTCGCGGTAGCTGTAACTCCTCGATCCGGTAACCGGTCAGCTTTAAATCACTGCTGGGTCGTTCGGCCTTTGCCTCACTCAGTAACCTACCGGGCAAACTCAACATTTCTTTCAAAGGCAACTCCTTGTTAGCAGTTGGGGTTGTATTGCGCTGCGAAAAAACACTCGTCGCAAGCAGAAAGGACGAGATGATTATGACAATCGGCAGATAGCGATTGATAGATCTTCGCTTCATTCTGGATTCTCCTTTGAATGGATGAACAGACAAACGGGGGAATGAATCCCTGGATCGTTAAGTTTGGGAGGTGACTCTGGGCTGGACGAGGCGATACGTTAATCAGAAATGAGTACGCTGTCAAACTAACCACGGATAACACGGATGAGCACGGATTTTTGTTTTATCTGTTCATGATCCGTCAGCGAAATTCAAACTCATCTCTTCGCCGTACACTTTGACCTCGCTCGGGCTTAACGAAGTTTCCAGACGATAGGCGACGCCTTCGTCGAAAGCGCGAAAGACGATCGTATAGTCGCCTTCCATCTCGAGTCTTAGCTCGTTATAGTTTTCACGGATGCGGGGGATTTTTGCAGCACCGGCGGAACGACTTCCTGATTGACGGTGCGCTGCCTGGCAGCTTAGTGATTGATAGTGTGCTGTTGTTTAGCAGCGCGTTGCCGTTAGAGAAGCAGAAAACGGATAACGACCAGCGAGATGTACGGACTCAACAGGTTAACTTTTTTCACACTTCTTCTCCTTTGCGTAACTGCTAACGCACAACAACCCTCGCCGTCGCCTGCGCCTGAGCGCACCGGTCGCTCCTACGCCGTGCCCGATTTACCAAAGACGCCACCACCACCGGGACCACAAGCCCCATCGCCAGTGACGTTCACGGACATCACCGCGCAAAGCGGTATCAACTTCAAGTATGCTGCTTCAAAAACTTCGTTGAAGTATCTGCTCGAGACGATGGGCGGCGGTGTCGCCATGTTCGACTACGACAACGACGGCCGCATGGATCTCTTCTTCACGAACGGCGCGGCGCTGAAAGAACCGATGGCAAAGGACGAGCTTCCCGACAAGAGCCAGCCGAAATACTGGAACCGGCTCTACCAGCAAAAGAGCGACGGAACGTTCACGGATGTTACCGAGCGCGCCGGGCTCAAAGGTGTCAGCTACAGCATGGGTGCCGCGGCCGCCGATTACGATAACGACGGATACTGCGATCTTTTTGTGACCGGCTACAAAGCGATCAACCTTTATCACAACAACCGCGACGGCACGTTCAGCGACGTCACGAGCAAGCTTTCAATTAATAATCCCGGATGGTCCACGAGCGCCGGCTGGTTTGATTACGACCGCGATGGCCGGCTCGATCTTTTCATCGTACGTTACATGGAGTGGGACTTTGAAAGCGGTGCGACATTCTGTGGCGGTCCCACCTCGGCGTTACGAGCTTATTGCCATCCGGACAACTTCAAAGGTGCGTCCAACATTCTGCTTCATCAGCGCGCCGACGGATCGTTCGAAGATGTAAGCAAATCGTCGGGCATTGCCGATCCGTCCGGCAAAGGTCTTGGCGTCGCCTTCGCTGATTTCGATAACGATGGATTGACGGATGTCTTTGTGGCAAATGACAGTGTGCGCCAATCGCTTTTTAGAAACAAAGGTGACGGGACGTTCGAGGACATCGCCGTTCTGTCGGGCGCAGCGTACGACGAAGACGGAAAGACGTTCGCCGGCATGGGCGTTGACTGCGGCGATTACGACAATGATGGCTACATGGATGTGTTCATCACTACCCTCTCGAATGAGAAGTATGCGTTTTATCGCAACAACGGCGATCTGAGTTTCACTTACGTGACCAACACTTCCGGCGTCGGACAGATTACGCTCCTTTACGCCGGTTGGGGCGCGCGTATTGTCGATGTGGATAACGATGGGCTCCGCGATTTGTTTGTCGCGCAGAGCCACGTGCTCGACACGATTGAGAAGACGACTGCTTATTTGAAGTACAAACAGCCGCCGCTGTTGATGCGCAATACCGGCAAGGGTTTCGTGAATGTTTCGGCCACTGCGGGGGCTGCCTTCAAGAGTTCGGTTGCGGCGCGTGGCGCAGCTTTCGGCGATCTAAACAACGATGGGCAAGTGGATGCAGTAATCGCTGTCAACGATGACGCGCCCCTCATCCTGCGCAACAACGGAACGCGGAATCACTGGTTGGGGATATCACTTTCCGGTTTTGGTGCGCGTGTGATTGTGACCAGTAGCAGCGGGCAGAAGCAGTATTTTGATGCGACGAACGCGGGGAGTTATTTGTCATCAAATGATCCACGCATCGTAGTTGGGCTGGGTGCGGCGCGAGCCGTTCGGTCCATTGAAGTGCGTTGGCCCAGCGGCCGCGTTCAAACGATTGCCAATCCTCCGATCGACCGGTACCACGGATTACACGGATTGGATAAATAGATTTACACAGATCCGAAAAAAATCCGGGTAATCCGTGGTTGGTTTTAGTTTGTGCTCACGGTGATCACGGAGACTGAATGCTTCGGCAACGTGACCACGAAGCGCCGGCCTCCAGTGATGATTTTGCTTGTCATGTAAACTGCTTCAGGTCGCGCGAAATCATTGAACGAGCTCAGTGATTGCGCAGTGATCGTCTTCACGTCCGCTCGTATTCCGGGAATCACGCCTTCCAACCTGATAGTTGTCGTTAACGAACTCGCCGGACTGGTGTTCACTGCCTTGATAAAAATCTTTTTGCCATCGGAGTTGCGGCTGACGGTGGCGTCGAGGTCAGAGCTGTCGATAGTTGCAGCAAGGCGTTCATCGCCGCGATGCTCATTGTAAAGCTGATTGACGAGATAGATCGGCGACACAAAAACTCCGTGTCGGCCAGCCTGAATAATCCCTCCCGGCCAGCCGTTAACGAGATCCGACACCGCACTCATCTCCACGATGTCGCCCGACCGCTCGAACACGTTCATCAATCGTGCGCCATAGAGCGCCGACTCCATCGAATACTGTTGCTCAGTCGGAAGATCCAGTCCCCATTCGTTGATCGCCAATTTAATACCGCGATTCGGCGCAAGCTCGCGCAGCATCTGCGACACCTCTCGATAAAGGCGTTCGAAGTGCAGCGGACGCGCCATCAATTTCGACCGATCGCCTGCCATCTCGCGCCGGCCGTAATAGTGATGAATCGCGAGATAGTCGATGTTCTCTCCAGCCGCACGCAGCACAGTGCGGTTCCAATTCATGTTGTTGTCGCCCACCGCGATCAACTTGATCGAAGGATCGACAGCGCGCATCGCTTTGGCGTAACGGTTGTAATTGCGAGCGTACGTCTCAGCATCCGAGTGGCCACGCACCCAGCCGCCCCAGATTTCATTTCCGACTTCCCACAACTTCACATTGAACGGGGCCGCGTGACCGTTTGCAGCACGCATCGCGCCGTACTTCGACGTCGCTGGTCCATTACAGTATTCGACCCATGCAGCGGCTTCTTCGACTGTCGCGCCACGTCCTTCCACGTTCACAGTGATCGAAGGCTCAGCACCAACGGCTCGAGCAAAGGCAATAAACTCGTCAGTGCCGAAGTCGCTGGGCTCCGGTTCATTTTTCCATGAAAGATTGGTCCACGTAACGCGCTCGTCGCGCGGTCCGACGCCCCAAAGCCACCGGTAATCCTGGGCGACGTTCCCGCCCGGCCAGCGAATGAATGCCGGTTTGAGCGCCTTGATCTTTTCGAACACGTCGCGGCGCACTCCACCAGCCGCGACGTCGCCCGCGATGAGCGACACCTGATCGATCCAAATCCGGCCTCGTCCCGGAAAGAGGATCGCGAAGCGCGCGAGTGGATCGCTGCGTGCCGGTTTGAGTGAGAACTCATACTTGCGCCAATCACCTCTCGCGACGCGATCGATCTCGGCGGAAGCGTAGACTTCGCCAAGGTTCACGTCAGACTCGAGTGCGACGGCAACCGGGCCGGTGTAATCAGTTGTCCTGAGCCAAAGAGAACCGCGGTATTCAACACCGGCGCGAATCGGAATGCGTGACTGGTAGAGTCCATGACGTTGAATCACTCCGTCGCCGGCTTCCGCAAACACCGAGTGCTCCTTCGTTTGGCGGTCAGCGTTTTCAACTTTTATCTTTCGTTGCTGCGGGTAAGCAAAGTCATCGGCCCAGCCGAACGCGAGCGCGTAGTCGTCGTTGCGATCGTCAGGATAACGTTCCCAGTAACGTGAGAGACCGATGGCGTTCGGCGGCTCTTCGAAGCTGCGGTTGCGGATCAGTTCTGCATGCAGGCCGCCCTTGACTCCCTCAAACATGAATTCGAGAAACTGGCCGTAGAGCAGCGGGCTGATGCGGTTTTCGACTTTGCGGGCGTCGATCGTTATCGATGCGGTTTGACTTGTTTGGCCACAAACGCTTTGAAGCTGCCCGCAGAGAAATACAACCAAACACAGCAGCCGTAAACCCTTTTGTGCTTTTTGTGCCTTTTTGTGGCTCACCGGGATGAAATGCGCAGGACTGTGAAAGACTGTGGCGTCACGGTGTAATTAAACTCACCTGACGAAATTGTGAGTTGCCGTTCGACGGGCGCGATCCTCGTCGGATTGTCCAGACTGTTCTCCGCCTTGAGATCCGCACTCTCCAATACGAACGCTTTACCCACCTTCGGGACGATGTTCGTGCCGGCCAAATTCACCCGCACCTCCTTCGCAGCCGGCGCGGTGTTCACGACTTTCACGATCACTTCACCCGTGCGGTCATCCAACGCAGCAGTCGTATAAAGTTCACCTTGTCCATTCTTCGGAGAACCGTCGAGCAGCACCGGCAAGAGTCTCGTGCCCTGATTCACGCTGAACATTTTTTGCACGTAATAATTCGGCGTCCCGTAAGAGCGCAAGTTGTCGAACCAGATCATGTTCGGCGTCCACTGCCACGCATCAACATGTCCGAAGAGCGGCGCGTAAGACGACATTTGCACTACGTCCGCATTGCGCTCGAGACCCGTGATGAACGCAGCTTCCGAAAGCGCACACTCCCAGTTGTTCCGGTTGTCGGGACTCGCAATCGCGACGCTCTGCGCCGCGTATTCACCGGCGAAGACTTTTGGACCGGTGCGCGGATAGTTGTCATAACGCCCGGCGTTGTTGCGAAACCACTTGGGCTCCATGTAGTAGTGTTCGTCAATCAGGTCGGCGTTCAGCTCGCGCATCTTCTGCCACAGGAATTCGAATCGCTCACCGTCCGGCGCGGGCCCGGCGCTGGAGACGAGCGCGATCTTCGGATACTTCTGTTTGAGAACTCTTGCGAACTCTTCGTACCGCTCGACGTACTGCGGTCCCCACTGCTCGTTTCCGATCCCGATCATCTTCAGGTTGAATGGCTTCGGGTGGCCCATCGCGGCGCGCTTGCGGCCCCACCCAGTGTTCGCGGGAGCATTCGCGAATTCGATCAGATCGATCGCGTCCTGAATGTAGTGATCGAGATCCTCGAGCGGCGCGAGCTCGCTCGAGTTGAATTGACACGCCATCCCGCAATTGAGAATCGGCAGTGGCTCG
>DASSEB010000119.1:0-21216 GCA_035696765.1 Pyrinomonadaceae bacterium
CACAGAGTCACAGAGAACACAGAGGTTGCACAGAGAAGAAGTTCAAACGAAGACACTACCAAAAATTGGGCGGGCCTTTATTGGGGCGCATTCACGGTCAGCAACACGATCTCAGGTGGGACGCCGAAGCGCACCGCCAAAATGCTGGTGCCGATTCCAGTCGTCACAAACAGATGATGATTGTTTTCAAACACGTGCCCGGCCTCATAGCGGTCCCCGAGTCTGGACGAATGGACCACCGTCCCGATCAACGGCAGCCTTACTTGCCCGCCGTGAGTGTGCGCCGCCAACAATAGCGGCACGCGTTGCGGAACTTGCGGAAAGATATCGGGGTTGTGCGTCAATGCGATCACCGGCACACCTTCCGGCACCTTGTCGATTGTTTCTTCGATATTCTGAGGACGCGTCCACAGATCGGCAAGACCAACGAGCCACAGCGAAGTGCCTCGCGCATTGAGCTGGGCCACCTCGTTCTCAAGCACCTTGATCCCGCTCTGCTCCAGAGCGCTGCGTACCTTCTTTCCGTTGTACCACCAATCGTGATTACCGAGAACTGAGTAAACGCCGAGCGGCGCATTCAAATCTTTCAGGATCGCCCCGCAGGCTTCGGGCTCCATCTTTGGACCTAGCCCGGCATGACCGGTCACGTAATCGCCGAGTATCACGATCAGATCGGGGTGAAGTTCATTTGTGCGCTGGACGATCAGTCGCAACTTCTGCTGGTCGATAAACGGTGCGCCGGCGTGGATGTCTGCGAGCACTGCGATGCGAAGACCACTGAGTTGCTGCGGCCAGTTGTCGATTTGAATCGTCTGCTGGCGAACTATGAGTCGATTCGGCTCGATCAAGAAGGCCCAGAACACCAACACGCCCAGCAGCAAAACGATCGCACCGAGCGTGACGCGCAGCCGCTTGCCCCAACGAGGCGTGCGGCCCCATTCTCCTGGACCAGGCGAGCGACGTACTTCCTGAACTAAAAAGAGCAGCAGTCCCAGCAGAACCGCGACGCCGATTACAAACCGTACCGTCATTGGACCTCAATTTATCACGCGGAGCCGCAGGTTTTGTTATCTTATCCGCGCTATGAAAACCAAAATCACCCTTCTTGCGCTGCTCTTTTGTTTTGCCATCGACTCGTTCGCGCAGCAGGCGCCCGAGCGCCAGCAGTTTATACGTACCGAAGCGCCGGTAGTTGCCTTGACTCACGTGCGCGTCATTGACGGCACTGGCGCACCGCCGAAAGAAGACCAAACAATCATCATCACTGAAGGGAAGATTCAGTCGGTTGAGGCGAGTGCTGCTGCGCGCATACCGGCGAATGCGCAGACGCTGGATCTCAACGGCTACTCGGTGCTGCCCGGCCTCGTGGGAATGCACAACCACATGTTCTTTCCGATGGGTGGCTCGCCGCCGATGTACTCCAACATGGGCATAAGCTTTCCACGCCTGTATCTCGCCCTCGGCGTCACGACGATTCGCACGACGGGCAGCGTTGCGCCGTACGCCGATCTCGAGATCAAGAAACTGATCGATGCCGGCCGGATGATCGGACCAAAGATGCACATCACCTCGCCGTATCTCGAAGGGCGCGGTTCGTTCACACCCGTGATGCACACGCTCACGGGTCCGGACGATGCGCGACGGATGGTCAGTTACTGGGCCGACCTCGGCGCGACTTCGTTCAAGGCGTACATGAATATCTCTCGCGAGGAGTTGCGTGCGGCCGTTCAGGAGGCGCACAAGCGCGGGCTTAAAGTCACCGGACATCTCTGTTCGATCGGTTACAAAGAAGCAGCAGAGATCGGCATCGATAATCTCGAACACGGCTTGTTTGCGGATTCGGAGTTCGTCCCCAATAAAGAACCGGACAAGTGCCCGCAGGGCGTGTCGAACAGTTTGCGTTCCCTCGATCTCAACGGCGCCGCGGCACAGGATACGATTCGCACACTCGTTTCGAAGAACGTGGCGATTACTTCAACGCTGCCAGTGTTCGAAGCCGGCGGCGCACCGTTGGCCGCAAACGGAATCGGCGCGAGCAGCGCGTTGCTGAACCAGCGCGTGCTTAATGTGATGTCGACTGACGCTCGCGTGCGTTACCTGCAAGCACGCGCGCGTGTTTCGCCTGAGGCAAACTTCGTTGCCCTGCTGCGAAAGGCGATGGACTTTGAGCGTGAGTTTGTGAAGGCCGGCGGCCTGCTGATCGCGGGACTCGATCCGACCGGGAACGGCGGGATTGTCGCCGGCTTTGGCGATCTGCGTGAAGTTGAGCTGCTGGTCGAGGCGGGATTCACACCAGTTGAAGCGATCAAGATCGCGACACTGAACGGCGCGAAATTTTTGGGTGAAGACGCGCGCATCGGTTCCGTCGCGACCGGCAAACAGGCTGACTTGATGGTCGTGAAAGGAAATCCAGCCGCGACGATCGGCGACATCGAAAACGTCGAGATCGTTTTCAAAGACGGGGTCGGGTACAACTCCGAAAAGTTAATTCAATCCGTCCAGGGCCTCGTCGGCATTCGTTAAGTCCAGCCACCAAAAAGCACAAAAGGCACAAAAGGATTTTGGATTTTGTGCCTTTTGTGCTTCTTTGTCGCAGCCTCGAAATGATTTTGCTCTCTGAGCCATAGATGTAAGGAATCCATTTCCAAAAGCTCACGGACAGAGGGATAAATCATGAATAACAACGGAGAAGCCGAGACGCCGACGAATCAGATATATTTTGCCGAGATCCTCCTCGAAGAGTACGAAGGTCTAAATCAACCAGGGTTGGATGAAGCAGAAGTTCGAGAAATAAGGAAGCAACTAAACGATTACCGGAATACGGTTGGATGCCCTCGCCGGGAGCCCCAACCAGTTTTTGAGGGCCGCATATTAAAACGTATTTACCGGTTGATCTACGAGGCCCAAGAGCGGACCGCTAAACAGACCGCTCCTTCCGCCAGCGAAAAAGACTCTGACGCAAAGGAGTTTATGAGCCAGGCAGGAGCGCTTGCCTCTATCAGCGACATTAGCATCGGCCTTACTAACCTCAACGGCAATCTGGCGGGATACCACGGCTCGATCATACCGGAACAACGGGAGAAGCTTACCGCGTGTACGCTCCGATCCGCGCTTTGTTTGTCCGGCGGCGGCGTTCGCAGCGCGACCTTCAATTTAGGAATTCTCCAGGGGCTGGCGCGACATGGATTGCTGGATAAGTTTGACTACCTGTCCACTGTTTCGGGTGGAGGTTTTATCGGTGGGTGGCTGTCCGCGTGGATACGCCGCCAAGGCATCGACGACGTCGTTAATGAGCTCGCAAATCCACCGAAGACACCACTGACGCCCGATCCGAATCCAGTTGAACATCTTCGCATCTACAGCAATTATCTGAGTCCGCGGCCGGGTTTGCTCAGCGCTGACACATGGACGCTGGTCGCCAGCGTCGTCCGCAATCTGGTGCTTAACTGGCTGGTGTTTGTGCCCGTATTTCTGGCTGCTCTCCTCGTGCCGCGGATGTGGACTTCCGCTCTCCTGAGCAGCGCTAACTATCGGTCGTATACGATTCCAATCTCACTCGCCATTGGATTTCTCTCTGGACTCTGGGCTCTTTCTTATATCGGCCGAAACCTGCCGAGCGCCCAGGATTACCGGTCCGTGAAACCGAATCCAAAGTGCTATAAAGTCGAAGAAGGAAAATTTATCTCACGTTGCTTAATTTGGCTTGTTGTCAGCGCGGCGGCATTGGCAATGTGCCTTTGGAGTTGCTGTCAGCCGGACAGTCCGGCGCTTCGATGGTACTACTACCCGATATTCCTAGCAGTAACGAGCCTTTTAGCGTGGATCTCCTCCGTTTGGAAAATCAGCAAAATCACTCCAAAAGAGAAAAAGGATAGCCGCTATTTACGTATGCTGTTGAAGGCGACGGGGGTCATCGTTCTACTCGTCCCTTTGATTCTCGGGTTAATCGTCAGCTACGTAATTACTCGCGGCCTTCCAACATTCCATCAGCATCCTGTTATTTACTCCGTGTTCGCTGTTCCCGTCCTCCTGCTGCTCATGGGGATTAAAGGGGTACTCATTACCGGTTTTACAAGCCGCTTCAGTAGGGATCAGGATCAAGAGTGGTGGGCGCGCGCGGGCGGTTGGGTTTTGATTGTCGTCCTTGCGTGGAGCGTCATTCATCTCCTGGTGCTGTATGGACCAGTGCTGCTTTTAACGTTGGGTAGCCTCTATAACAGATTGATGGCGCCAAATGGCGGTTTGCGCCGACTTGAATGGAAGGACTGGGGAAAATTGCTCGGAATCGTGGGCGGCATCGTCTCTGGAATCGTGACAATCATCGGCGGTTTCAGCGCCAAGACGCCGGCTAATTCCAAAGAAGCGGAAAAGGCGGGCACTGGAGGAATCCTCCTCGGATTTGCCACTCAACTGCTGGCTCCGGTGTTCCTTGGTTTTCTGATTATCCTCCTCTCCTTCGCAACCAACTGGATTTTGATTAGCCGTCCGTCTCGGATCATCAGCAGTCTCGTCGGAGGCGCTGTCGTTCCCTATCTAACTCACCCGGTAACCGCCTGGCAGATGACGCTGCTCAAGACAACGCCTTTTCGGCTCCTCGTGGGGCTGGCAATCCTGATAGGGGTGTTCGGCGCTGTTATGAGCTGGATGATCAGCACGAATGTCTTTTCTCTCCAATACCTCTGGCGCAATCGAATAATTCGCGCCTATCTCGGCGCCTCTCATTGCAACCGGCGCCCGGATCGCTTTACCGGTTTCGATAGTTTCGACAATCTGCAAATGCATGAGTTGTGGCCGCAACCCGGGCATGGTGATAGGTGCACCGAACGAGAAGACCGGCCCCAGGAAGATTTGGTACCGGTTCGTCACTCACGAAAACTTTTTCACGTTTTGAATATGGCCCTGAATCTTACCGGGGGAGAAAAGCTGCAATGGCAAGATCGGCGGGCCGAATCGTTCACAGTTTCTCCGCTTCATGCGGGCAGTTACTGGCTGGGTTATCGTCGCTCTAAAGAGTACGGCGGAGACGATGGCATTACGCTCGGAGCGTCCGTCGCCATTTCCGGTGCATTCGTGAGTCCGAACATGGGCTTCATGATGACGTCACCGGTCGTCCGGTTTCTGATGGCGGTCTTCAATGTCAGATTCGGCTGGTGGATGGGTAATCCGGGACCGGCGGGCGAGGACACGTTCAAGCGCGACACTCCCAAACTTTCCGTGCTTCCATTCCTTGCAGAAGCATTTGGCACTATCGACGACAAATCGCGCTACGTTTACCTTTCCGATGGTGGTCACTTCGAGAATCTCGGTCTGTACGAAATGGTTTTGCGGCGCTGCCGCTTTATCGTCGTCAGCGATGCGACCACTGATCCGGATTACTCGTTTCAATCTTTGGCGATGTCCATCCGGCAGATCCGAGTTGATCTCGGAGTGCCCATCGACATTCCCGAAATGGCGGTTGGGGTCCCATCGCAGAACCTGAAGAGTAAATATTGCGCGATCGGAAAGATTCGCTATTCCTGTGTCGATAAACCTCAGGGAGATTCGACACCAGACGAAAACTTCGACGGCATCCTGATCCTGATCAAACCTTCGCTGATCGGTCGAGAGCCCCGCGACGTGATCAATTACTGGCAAGGCCGTTCCACCTTTCCGCAGGAGACTATCACTGACCAATGGTTTAGTGAGGCGCAGTTTGAAAGTTACCGCACGCTCGGTTCGTCGATCATCGATGCAATTTGTCAGGACAGCAGTCCCAATATGAAGCTCGAATCCTTTGCGCAACGCGCACAAGCACACAACGAACTCCGATTTGACGCGTTCCGGGAGCAGATTGGCCTCCTTGCGCTGGAGCACAAGTTCAAAGAAGTGATGCAGGATGCTCCGGATTCCTACGGCTCGAAGGTGCGTGACTTTATGAAGACGGTACTTCGTTAGTAGCCCGGTAGATCCGCGGCTAAGGCTTTGTCACCTGAAGGCCTGTGACAAGAGCCTCGGTGTTGTGTGCGAAGCGAAGACCGTAAACACCGTCGGTTGATTTGAGCTTGCCGGGTGCGACGAGGTCGGACTTGTTGTAACTGGCAACGACCTTGTTGTTGATAGCGCACTCGATCTTATCGCCCTTCACCGACATCGCGATTTCCTGCGTGACGGGTTCGCCGGGACCGGCTGCTTTGTTAACGGCCGGATCGGCAGCGCCGCGTGGTCCATTCATTTGAAAGGCCGCTGGTCCAAAACCACGCACGATGAAGTTTCCGTTGCCGTACGCTGCGCAGTACAAGTAGCTCTGCTGGTCCGTGCCCAGATCGTTACCGGCGATTACGATCCCGTAAGGATGCGGATGGTTATTGAGGCTCATGTACTTCGGTTCCTTGAACGTCGCTTTGACTGTGTAATCGCCGGTCGCCTTGTTCGCGGGATTCCAGTAAGTTACCGCGGGGCCGGTGATGACGTGCAAGGCATCGCCGTCTTTGGCAAACTTCGCGCTGTTGAGTGTCATGCCGGCGGTTTCCTCTTTGGCGTCGATCTTTCCGGTCCAACCGGAGACGGAAATTCCGCCACCCGCAACGCCGCGAGAAGTTTCCATTTGCCCACCTTGAGAGAAGTTGGCGGTCGGGACGGACAGCATGGCAAGAGCAACCAGAGCTAGAGCAGTAAGGTAACGCATAGCAAGCCTCCTCATTGAACTGTGTTTTGGAAAGGCACAAAAAAATTTTCTTGATTTTTGTGCCTTTTGTGCTTTTTTGTGGCAAATCATTCCGGATAGCGAGAGGGTTATGGACGCAGGCGGATGCGGGCGAGCAGGTCGGTGAATTTGCGGTTTGAGCGGAGCTTGGAGAAGACGGGATCGACTTTGAGATTCATTAACCAGATGTCGCGGCCTTCGACGGCAGTCTCCAACCACTTGAACGCCTGGTCCTGATCGCCGAGTCCCGCGTGAATCGCAGCGACTGTGTATGGCGAGACGTAGCGTGTTCCCTGTAACTGCTGCAAATCGCTCAGCACCTGTTTCGCTTCCGCAGTCTTTCCTGAAGCAGCGTAAGCATGTCCGAGAAGCGCGAGCATCAACGGACTACCTGAAAGCTTCACGCCCGTCTGAAACTCCGCAATGGCCTCCGCATACATTCCCTTTGCTTCATAAGCGAGACCGAGGTAGCGACGCGCAGGGAATGAACTCGGATCTAGTTCGAGGATTTTTTTACACTGCTCGATCGCTTTATCGTTCTGCCCTGACAGGTAATAGATCCAACCGAGGTGTGAGGTCGCAACAAACGAGAGTGGCTCCAACTCCTCCGTCCGTTTTGCCTCAGTAATCGCTTCATCAAAACGTTCGACTGCAACGAGGTACGAACTGTACCACTGGTGCGCCGGCGCATAAGCGGGCTTGAGCCGGATCGCAGTCTGGAATTCACGTTCGGTGCCCGCGCGGTCCCAATCCCAACGAAACTTTATGAAAGCGAGCGAGCTGTGCGCTTCGGCTGAGCTTTCGTCAATCTCGAGTGCGCGTTCCGCTGCTTCCTTCGCTTTTGGAAAACCTTCTTTCGGTTCCAACCTGCCGTAAACGACGAGCATGTTGTAACAGTCCGCGAGCCCGGCGTACGCCGCACCGTAATTCGAATCGATCGCGATCGCCTGGTTGAAAAACTCAATCGCCTCCTGCAACGCATCACCCGTGCGCTTGTTCCAGGCGTTGCGGCCTTTGAGATAAAGTCGATAAGCCTCGAGCTGCTTCTTCTCCTCGACATTCAACTTGAGACGCAAGTTCTCGAAGATGTCACGCGAGATGTCGTCCTGCACGAGCAGCACGTCGGAAACTTTGTGATCGTAGTGCTGCCCCCATATTTGGGCGAGGTTTTCAACGTCAATCAGATCAGCCTGAATGCTGACGATGTCTCCATGCCGGCGCATGTGGCCGGTCACCACGGCGCGAACGTTCAACTCCTCACCGGCCTTGCGGGGATCGATCTGCTTCCCTTTGTAGCCGGCAACAACACTGCGCGGCACGACACGTAGCTGCGGCAACTTCGACAGACTATTGATCAGGCTCTCGGCGATCTTGTCATTAATGTATTCGGCGTCAGGATCCGAAGACTCGTCGACGAATGGCAAGACCGCGATGGATTGGATCGCGGATGGATTTCCGGCTTTGCCCCAGCCGGTGAAATAGACGATGCCGATAATGCCGATCGCGATGATGCCGGCTGCCATCGCGAACATCGGAGTTCGCTTGATTCCGGCAAGTTGATTGGTGGTGTTGGGAGTCGGAACAGCAGGTTGCGAAGCCTCCACGGACTTAGAGCTGACCCCGTTACTGGTCTCCGCGACGAACCGGTAGCCACGACGCGGCACAGTTTCAATAAACTGCACTCCGCCCGGCGTCTCGCCGAGCGCCTTGCGCAGAAGCGAGATGTTCTGCGTGAGATTTCCCTCCTCGACAAAGGTGTTTGGCCACACTCGCTTCATCAGTTCGTCTTTAGCCATCACCTGCCCGCCGTGTTCGACGAGGGTAACGAGGATGTCAAACACTTTTGGCGTGAGCGGGACCGGCTCGCCTTCGCGCAACAGGACGCGTTCCGCAACCTTGAGGCGAAAACGACCGAATTCGTAACTGTGATTGTCCTGCTGACCCATTAAAACCGGCCTTGAGAAACATCTTTGAGGAAATCTTGAGTGCCGTCTGAGGACTTAGCGAGCGTTGCAACCGTAAGATTAGGCGCTCGAAAAGCTCTAAAACAACTTTGGTTAAGACAAATCGTTAGGCGGAGTGATTGTAATCCAAGCATTCACCGCGAGCAACGAGCTACTTACGAGAAGGAATCTCCCCATGATTAATGAGAAAAAGACTTCCGAGCTTATCGAAACGTCGCTGATTTATCTCTTGAGTGCTGCCGTCGCCGTCGGCGCATTCGTCCTGGTCTGGCTAGTCTCTTTGCTCCTGGGATTTGGCCAGGCCTGACTTTCGGATGAGCAGCCACGCACTGACGCCGCTCGCCAGCGCGAGGGCTGCCGACAGGAACATGATTACCCGAAAGCCAAACACAAACGACCCGGCGACCGCTCCTTTGATCTTCTCGCGCGTCGCCGGGTCAGTGTTTGGCGGCAACTCCAGACCCGCCAGCTTCACCCGCTCTTCATAAACCGCATGCTTCAGTTGCTCATCCATCTGAAGCTCGTTCATCCGGTTCGCCAGTGTTTGGCTGAAGGCATGCAGCATTACAACGCCAAACACAGCAATTGCCAGCAGACCCGCAGTGCGTGAGACCGCGTTGTTGATGCCCGACGCCACCCCCGCCTGTTCCTCACCAACAGAACTCATCACCGTCGTCGTCAAAGGCGCGACGACGATCGTCATACCGAGTCCAAGCACGACAACTGCCGGGAAAAAACTTGTCCAGTAGTTTCCACTGACAGCCGGAACCGCGAACAGCGCAAACCCTGCGGCGGCTATGATCGGTCCAATCGTCAGCGGCAAACGCGCGCCGAAGCGATCGATCAAACCTCCGGCCCAACGAGATAACGAAAACATGAGCGCGACGAACGGGAGCAATGTAGCACCGGCGGCAGTCGCCGAATAACCTTGAATCTGGATCAAGTTGAGTGGAAGAAAGAAGAACGTGCCGCCGAGGGCCGCGTAGAGAAGCAGGGTCAGTATGTTCGCGCCCGAAAAATTCCGGCTGCGGAAGAGTCGCAGCGGCACGATCGGACTCTTTGCGCGAGCTTCCTGAAAAACGAAGATCGCCAAAGATACCGCACCGCCAATGAGCGTCAACAGCACGAGCGGATTCGAAAAACCACGCCGCGGTGATTCAATCAATCCGTACACGACGCCGCCCAGGCCAACAGTCGCTAGCGCGGTACCCAACCAATCAAGCTGTCCGCGCTGATTTTTTTCACGACTCTCCGGCACTTTCCAAACTGAAATCAAAAGCACTGCTACTGCGAGCGGCAGGTTGACGAAGAACGCCGCGCGCCATGACCAATGCTCGACGAGCCAGCCACCGAACACCGGACCGATCGCAGTAGTGATGGCGGAGAAACCTGACCAAGTGCCAATCGCTTTGCCGCGCTTATCTTCGTCGAACGACGAACTGATAAGCGCGAGACTGCCGGGAACAAGCAGCGCGCCGCCAATCCCCTGCACCGCGCGAGCAACGATCAACTGTTCGATATTGGCGGCCATGCCGCAGAGCGCGGACGCGATCGCAAAGATTACGACGCCTATGTTGAAGATCTTGCGCCGTCCATAACGATCGCCGAGCGATCCGCCGACAAGCAGGAGTGCTGAGAGAAAGAGGGAGTAAGCTTCAATGACCCACTGAATACCGATCGCGGTGGCGTTGAGATCTTTCTGAAGGAAAGGAAGGGCGACGTTGACGACCGTGCCATCGATAAAAGCCATGCTCGAGGCAAGAATGGTCGCCGCTAAGATCCACCGTCCCATTTAAGCCGTGGTTAAAAAGGCTCGTCGATCGACGCGCTCTGTTTGGTGAAAAACTTTGGACCATCCGGAGTGATGTACAGGCAGTCTTCCAAACGAATTCCAAACTCACCGTAGATCACGATCGTAGGTTCATCACTGAAACACATTCCCGGTTGGATCGGCGTCTTGTTGCCGCGCACAAAGTTGGTCCATTCATGACCGTCGAGACCGATGCCGTGTCCGGTGCGATGTGGCAGGCCAGGCACCTTGTAATCCGGTCCAAAGCCGGCATCCGTGATCACTTTACGCGCAGCCGCATCGACAGCCTCACACGGAGCACCGACTTTCGCCGCGGCAAAACCGGCGTCCTGCGCCTTCTTTTCGAGGTCCCAGATCTGTCGCTGGCGATCCGTGGCTTTGCCGAACACAAACGTGCGCGTGATGTCTGACTGGTAACCCTCGACACTACAGCCACCGTCCATCAACACGACGTCGCCTTGCTTCAAACGCTGCGGCGTGCTGCTACCGTGTGGAAAGGCCGTGTACTTCCCGAAGCTGACGAATATTCCACCCGACGTTCCAAGCGCGCGAAAAGCTGCCGCGCAGTTGCCGGCAAACTCGGCCTGGGTCATTCCTTCCGTCATGCTGTCGCGAGTGGCTTTGTAGGCTTCGATCGTGATGTCGTTGGCGATCTGCATCAATGCGAGTTCGGCAGGCGATTTGAACATGCGGCAGCCCGCGGTGACTGGTGTTGCACTGACAAACTTCAACGCCGGCGCGGCGAGTCGAATGCCGTCGTACAGAAAGAAACGCACACGTTCTTCAATGCCGACGGTTCCGGTTCGCACGCCGCGGTCCTTGAGAATTTCAGCGACGCGCTGGTAAGGACTCTCGTCCTCTTCCCAGGTGCGAATGTCTGTGCCCATCTGGATCAGTTCGCGGGCGCGTTCTTCTTCAAACTTCGGACAGACCCAGCCGAGCTCACCGCGCGCCGGAATCACGACAGCTAACATTCTTTCGCTGGTGCCCCAACGCATGCCGGTGTAGTACAACATGCTGCTGCCCGGCTCAATGTAGATCGCTTCAATGCGGTGCTCGCGCATTAGTCGTTGCGCTTTGTCGATCCGGCCCTTGCGCTCCTCCAGGGTGATGGGGACGACGTTATCGGTCATGCGACGCAAACGCCGAATCGCTTCCGGCTGTGGACCCTGTTGCGCGTACCCAACGGAACTGCCGAGCAGTGTTGCTCCAGCCACACCTGCTGACAAGCGTAGAAAGTCTCTGCGATCTGTGCACATGCGCGACAGATTAGCACGGAAAAACCAAATCCGTCCTTGTCCGTGTTAATCTGTGCGCATGCCGCGCACAACTCATGATCTTCACGGCTCTGCTCCCGACAAATCCGAAGCGGTCTTGCTTTTGATCGACGTCATCAACGACTTCGAGTTTGAAGAAGGCGACCAGCTTCTCGAGCTGGCGCTTCCCGTGGGCAAAAAGATCGCGGAGCTGAAGAAGCGCGCCACGGCGGAGGGAATTCCGTGTGTCTACGTGAACGACAACTTCGGCCGCTGGCAGTCAGACTTCAAAAAGATCGTCGACCATTGCAGTCGCGAAGACGCGAAGGGAAAGTCTTTTGTCAAACCACTCTCGCCTGACGACGACGACTACTTCGTGCTCAAACCAAAACACTCCGGTTTCTATTCGACTACACTCGAACTGCTGCTCACGCATCTCGGCGCGAAGAACCTGATTCTCACCGGCATTGCCGGCAACAACTGCGTGCTCTTCACGGCCAACGATGCTTACATGCGTGACTTCAAACTCTTCATCCCTGCGGACTGCGTCGTCTCGAACACCGAGGAGGAAAACCAGCACGCGTTGAAGCAGATGGAGACAGTGCTGAAGGCCGATGTCACCGTCAGCTCCGAATTGGATCTCACATCGATCAGCGGCTAAAAACAGTTGCCACCTAAAAGCACAAAAAGCACAAATGCATTAGTGAAACTCTTATGTGCTTTATGTGCCTTTTTGTGGCCCATTTGCACTATTGAGGCGCAACAGGTTTTGAGGTGGGGCGCGGATCCGAGTGGTGGCGCGCCGTACGTTTTCACCGATCCCGCAAATCCCGATCGTTACATCGGCTACGAGAAAGAAATGGTCGACGCGTTGGCCCAGGCAATGGGCCGCCGTGCGGAGTTCGTTCCCAGTGATTGGGAAACACTCGTCTCGGCTTTGCAGCGCCATTCCTTCGACGTGATCGTCAACGGCCTCGAGCCCACCGGCGATCGCGCACAACAGATTCTCTTCAGCAAGCCTTATTACATCTTTCAGCTTCAACTCACCGTTCGTCGCGACGACGATCGCATCAACTCCCTCGACGATTGCAAAAAATGCGTCGTCGGAACGCTCGCGAACACAGCCGCCTCGCGACTCCTGCAACAGGACGGAATTCCTTACCGCAGTTACGCCGATCCCGTCGGCGCTTATCGCGATCTCGAATTGAAACGTCTCGATGCGGTCGTGATGGACGTGCCCGCCGAGGCTTTTTATGCACGCTCGAATGCGAAGTTGAGACCCGCTGGACCACCGTTCACACGCGGTCTTTACGTCATCGGCCTGCGCAAAGGTGACGAGGCGCTGAAGAAAGAGGTTGACGCCGCGATCGACAAGATCATCTTCGACGGCACACTCGAAAACATTCTCAAGAAGTGGGGACTATGGAACGAGGCGCAAGTAGAGTTTCAAGCCCCGATCCGGGCCGGAACGCAAAGTACAAAACCGGAGGAGTACACTTCGACAAACGCGAGCTTCAACTGGAGTGAAGCGCTCTGGCGACTGACGCGCGCCGCCGCGGTGACTGTGCTCATCGCTCTCGGTTCGATGGTGATCGCGGTCGTTTTAGGTCTGCCACTCGCAGTCGGACAGTGGAAAGGCCCGGCCTGGCTGCGCGCACTCTGCACGATCTACGTCGAATTCTTTCGCGGCACTCCGGTGCTGGTCCAACTACTGTTTCTTTACTTTGGTTTGCCTGTGATCGGAATCGCGATGCCTGGCTGGCTGACAGCGCTCGTCGGTCTCGGACTGAACTACGCGGCTTACGAATCGCAGGTCTATCGCGCGTCGCTCGAAGCGATTCCGCTCGGCCAGTGGGAAGCCGCTTACTCGCTCGGCATGGGCCCGTTGCTCGCCTTTCGCCGCATCATCCTGCCGCAATCCTTTCGCATCGCACTGCCGCCGATGACGAACGACTTCGTCTCGCTTTTCAAAGACACTTCAGTCGCGTTTGCGATCTCTGTCTGGGAGCTAGCGACAGCTTATCGTGAGCTGGCGAATGCGTCGGGACAGTTCCTGCTGCTCGGCGCGGCCGTCTCAGCTTTTTATCTCGCGATGAGTTTGCCGATGGCCCACCTTGCACGCCTGCTCGAAAGACGTTTGCGCGATCGGAGCGAGGAACGAGTGGTTGAAGAGGAGGCGCTGGCGACATGATCCGCGTCAAGGGCTTGAGCAAACGTTTCGGCGATAGCGAAATCCTGAAAGGGATTGATTTCGAAGTGCCTCCGCAAACTGTACTCGGAGTTATCGGTCCCTCAGGCAGTGGGAAATCGACGCTGCTCCGGTGTCTGAACGGTTTGGAAAGCATCAGCGGCGGAATGATCGAATGCGACGACGTACGGCTCGAAGCCGGTCTATCTCATGCAGACTACCGGCGCCGCGTGAAGGACCTGCGGCTGAAAGTCGGCACCGTCTTTCAGCATTTTTTTCTTTTCCCGCACCTGTCCGTGCTCGGAAACATCATCGAAGCTCCGGTGCACGTGCTGCACACACCGAAGAAGACAGCCGAGACTGAAGCGTACGAACTTTTGGAATCGGTCGGGCTGAGGCAGGCGGCGCGCAGGTATCCGGGTTCGTTGTCGGGTGGTGAACAACAACGCGTGGCGATTGCGCGTGCCCTCGCGATGCATCCGGCGTTGCTGCTGCTCGACGAACCGACCAGCGCGCTCGATCCGCGGCGCATCAACAGCCTGCGCGCGTTGTTGCGAACGTTTGTGGATCGCGGTCACACGATGATCATCATCTCTCACTCCATGGGATTTCTAAGTGGAGTAGCGGACAACGTCCTTTTCATGGAAGGCGGTTACGCGGTGGAGTTTGGACCAACGGAAGAGGTGTTGAAATCGCCGCAGGACGCCCGGACCAAAGACTTTCTCTCATCCGCGGATTCCGCGGATTAATCACCTGTGTGTAACTTGTGGTTCCTGCCTGACACCGTCTCGAGATAGCGCTCAAACTTCGCCCGGTCCCTAACGTTCGTGATCCGCGTTCCCAGCAGGTAGCCCTGGCCGGAGTATGGACCAGTCAGCCGTTCACACCTGACCGGGCTGACTTCCATGTCGATCACGCCGTCAGGCACAAACAAAGAAAGGCTCAGCCGGTTCCCGCCACTGCAAAATCGCTCGTCGATTGTCGTCGATGGCAGGACCATCGCTAAACCGCCGGCGCTGAGGTCGTGCGTCCGGCCAAGGAAGACGAGGGACGAATCGCCGCCTTGTACCTCAGTGTCCAAAAACGACAGGCCGGCGACGAGCTCCACCTCACACTTGGCCCTGAGCCTGCGCATTCTTCGCCGTTCAATTGAGGAAGCGAGCTTTTCCAAGATGGTCAGTCGTCCGATTTTCGAGTCACTGAAATCGTTCTCAGTTGGCTCAAACTGTTGCCTTATATTTAAGGTGCGAAGCCGAAGTCCGAGTCCGGTGGTCGGCCAGTAGTAGCACGAAACTATTAGTTTGTACATGAAGAGGCTGAACAAAACAGAGTTATTGAGACCCACTCTGCTGCCGTTCCGGCATTGTGCAATTTCGATTTATCGTAGGAGTTAAAAAGCTTAATGCGGCTATAATCCCACTTTCTGAGCCCCCATGGAACCAACCGACGTGGTCGCCGCGCGAGCGCAGTTAATTGCCGTTTTGCAACTGGCCTATTCCGGCGAGTTGGCCGCGGGTTATGCCTATCGCGGCCACTGGCATTCGGTGAGCGACGCGGAAGAGCGGGCTCGCATCAAGACCATTGAAGACGAGGAGTGGCATCACCGAAAGCTGGTCGGCGAGATGCTGAAGAGTCTCGGGGCTGGTCCAAACAAGGTGCGCGAAATCCGAGCGACTGTGGTTGGCCGCGTGCTCGGATTGATGTGTCATGTCACCGGCTGGTTTGCGCCGATGTACGGTGCGGGCCGGCTCGAGAGTCGAAATATCGTGGAGTACGAGACGGCGGCGCGGCATGCGCGCGCTTGCGGGCGCGAAGATCTGATTGACTGTTTGCTGACGATGGCTGAGGTTGAGTGGGAACACGAACACTATTTCCGTGCGTGTGTGCTGCGGCACGGCTGGTCGCGAAGGATCTCGATCTGGCCTGAGCCGCCGCCGAAGGAAGCGATCCGCCGGTCGTTTAAAAAGATCTAAGCCACAAAGAGGCCACACAAGCAAAAATGAAAATCCTGCTTCTGCTGCTGCTCCTGCCGTTAACCGTGCACGCCCAAACACCAAACAAAAAACTCGCCGCTGAAGTCAAAGCCGAGTTTCTGCACGCGTGGAATAGTTACAAGAAATACGCGGGGGGTCACGACGATCTGAAGCCGCTTTCAAAGACGTATCACGATTGGTATCCGCAGCCGCTGCTCATGACGCCCGTCGACTCGCTCGACACGATGATTCTGATGGACATGAAAGAGGAAGCGGCGGCGACGAAGCAGTACATTCTCGACAATCTCTCATTCGACAAAGACATCGAGGTGCAAAACTTCGAGGTCACTATCAGGCTACTGGGCGCGTTGCTTACCAATTATCAACTCACCGGTGATAAGCGTCTCCTGGACCTGGCTGAGGATCTCGGCAATCGTCTCTTGCCGGTCTTCAACTCGCCAACCGGTCTGCCGTATCGCTACGTAAATCTGAAGACCGGCAAAGTGAGTAAGCCAGTCAGCAATCCCGCTGAAACGGGAACGCTGATTATCGAGTTTGGCACGTTGAGCAAGCTCACCGGCAAGCCGATCTTTTACGACAAAGCCAAGCGCGCCCTCGTGGAAACATACAACCGCCGTTCGAAGATTGGTCTGGTTGGTGAGTGGATCAACGTAGAGACAGGCAATTGGACCAACCCTGACAGCCACATCAGCGGCGCGATTGACAGTTATTACGAATACCTTTTGAAGTGCTCGTTGCTCTTCGGCGATCCGGACTGCAAGCGGATGTGGAATGAAAGCATCACGACGATCAACAAATACCTGGCAGACGACGATGGCACGGAGCTTTGGTACGGCCATGCTGATATGAACACTGGCGCGCGGCGAGCGACCACGTACGGCGCGCTCGACGCGTTCTTTCCCGCGGTGCTCGCGCTCTCGGGAGATTTGAAACGCGCGAAGCGTTTGCAGGATTCATCGTTCAGGATGTGGAACGAGGCAGGCATCGAACCCGAGGAGTTTGATTATCGCGCGCACAAGATCACTTCACCGGGCTATCCCTTGCGACCCGAGATCGTCGAGTCAACTTACTATCTCTATCGTTACACGAAAGATTCCAAGTACCTGCTGATGGGCGAGAAGCTTTGGCGAGACTTCGTGCAGCATTGCCGGACTGACGAGGGCTACGCGGCGCTCAAGAACGTTGAGACGAAGGAAAAAAGCGATTCGATGCAGAGCTTTCTTTTCGCTGAGACTTTCAAATACTTCTACCTGCTCTTCGCACCGCCCGAGACACTCGACTTTCAGAAGGTGATTTTTAATACCGAAGCGCATCCGATCAGGAAGTTTGATTGAGGCCGCAGATTCACGCAGGTAAACGCAGATCGCCTTGACAGGTAACAGCGGAAGGCAGATAGTCAGACGCAATGAAACTGCTAATCCTTACCACGTTGCTCATCCTGTTACCAGTTCAACAAACTCCGACTGTCGAGCGTGAAGAGTCCGATCTCCAGGTGCTCAAGTTCTCATGGTCCAGGTACCGGCAGAACAGCGATCTGATTCACAGCGCACAGGATCCTGGCCCAGCGATGAACGAGCCGATGTCGATCAAGCCGCCCACTTCCCGAAATGAACCGCAGGAGGTCAAAAATAGAAGAGACAGAGAGGAGCGCCGGGCCGATTTGCTCACCGCCGAAAGGAACGCGGCCCAATCGTCGACGCGAAAGCAGGACTATTATTTCCTCCGTCTCGAAGTGAAGAATATCGGTCCAAACACGATTAAGAGCATGGTTTGGGAATACCAGCCGTCGGCAGAGACCGCGAACTATGATTTACGACAATACATCTGCACGATGAAGGCGAAGCCAAAGGAGAGCAAGACCTTTGAGTTGATGAGTCCGGTTTCACCGGTGAAAGTGGTGAGCGCCGACAAGCAATCTCAGGACGGTAAGGTCGTGATCAATAGGATCGAGTACGCGGACGGATCGGTTTGGAAGCGCAAAGGCTGGTCCGTCCTTATCCCTGCGGACATGACGGACCAGATGGGAAACGGGAAGTGCGTGATGTTTTAGATTATTTGCCACGAATTACACGGATCGATCCGTGTAATCCGGGGCATAAATTTCTACTTGTAGTCCACCCCTAAATTCTCAAACAGGAACGCATAGATATCTCGCGTCTGCTCGATCGCTTTCGTCGTGTTACTCGCGCCGTGAGCAGATTTTGTATCCACACGGATGAGGATCGGGTTTGGACCAGCCTGCGCTGCTTGCAACGCAGCCGCGTACTTGTAGTTGTGCGCGGGAACGACGCGGTCGTCGTGGTCCGCGGTGGTAATCAACGTCGCCGGATATTTCGTGCCCGGCTTGATGTTGTGAATCGGCGAATACGCATAGAGTGCTTTGAACTCAGCTTCGCTCGCTTCACTCGAACCATAATCTGCGATCCAGTTCCAGCCAATCGTAAACTTCTGGAAGCGCAGCATGTCCATCACGCCTGCCTGCTCGATGACCGCGCGAAACAGCTCGGGACGTTGATTTGACACTGCTCCCACGAGCAGTCCACCATTCGAACCGCCCTGGATCGCAAGCTTGCTCGAGGAGGTGTACTTATTCGCGATCAGCCACTCAGCCGCCGCGATGAAGTCGTCGAACACATTTTGCTTCTTCAACTTCGTGCCGGCCTCGTGCCACTTCTCGCCGTACTCACCACCGCCACGCATGTTTGCGGAAGCATAGACCACGCCCTGTTCGAGCAGAGCCAAACGCAGCGAACTGAACGTCGGCGCCGTCACCACGTTGAAGCCGCCGTATCCGTAAAGCAGTGTCGGATTGTTGCCGTCGAGCTTCAGGCCTTTCTTATAGACCAGAAACATCGGCACGCGCGTTCCGTCTTTGCTGTTGTAGAAAACCTGCTTGGTCTCGTAGTTCTCGGGTTTGAAGCCGGGAATGTCTACCGTGCGGAAGACCGTCGACTTCTTCGTCGCAATGTCGTACTTGTAAATCGTCGGCGGGAAGTTGAACGACGTGAAGCTGTAGAAAACATACTTGTCGTCATTTAGACCACCAAAACCACCGGCGGTGCCGACACCCGGCAACACGATCTCGTTCTCGAGCTTGCCGTCGAGACTAAACACGTAAGCGCGCGTCGCAACGTCTTTACGCCACGATGCGAAGAGTTTACCGCCGGCGGTGCCGACGCCCTGCAGCGGTTCCGGTCTTTCCGGCAAAATGTCCTTCCAGTTTTGCTCAGCCGGGTTCTTCGGATCGACGAGGATCACGCGTCCATTCGGCGCGTTCCGGTTCGTGCGAATCAGAAACTTGTCGCCGACGTTGTCGATGACACCAAAACTGTCGTCGCCGATGTCGGCGATGATGGGAGAAAACTTGTCTTCATTCTTCGACAGATCTTTGTAGAAGATCGCGTTTCCTTTTTTGCCTTTGCCGCGTTCGGAGATGGTGAGGATTGCGAAGCGCTCGTCTTCAGTTGTGTCGACATTCTGAAAACGCTGCGGGTGCTCTTTGTCCTCGTACACAAGCACGTCCTCGGATTGCGGTGTGCCGATTTTGTGGAAATAGACAGTTTGAAACTCGTTCTTGCTGCTAAGCTCCCTGCCCTTCTCCGGTTCCGGATAACGGCTGTAGTAAAAGCCATTGCCCTGCCATGCCACGCCCGATGACTTCATCCAGACGATTTCATCTGACAGCTTATTGCGCGAATCGACTTCCATGACGCTGAGCGAAACCCAATCAGAGCCGCCCTGCGAGATGCCGTACGCGACGTACTTGCCGTCTTTCGAAAGTGAGAACGCGCTCAAGACTGATGTGCCGTCAGGCGAGAACTTGTTTGGATCGAGAAAAACATCCGATTTGCCGTCCATGCCTTTTTGAATGTAGAAGACGCTCTGGTTCTGAAGGCCGTCGTTCTTCGTGAAAAAGTAAGTCTCACCACGACGAAACGGCGCGGAGATACGCGGGTAGTTGAAGAGTTGCGTCAACCGCGCTTTGAGTTTTTCGCGATACGGAATCTTGTCGAGATAAGCGAAGGTCACGCGGTTCTGGTCTTCAACCCAGGCCTTCACTTCAGGGGAGGTTTCATCTTCGAGCCAACGATACGGGTCGGCTACTTTGGTCCCGAAGTAGTCGTCGACTTGTTCGACCTTCTTGCTTTCGGGGTAGTTGATCTTTGTGTCGGAAGACGAGCGCGAGCCGCTCGTTGCTGGGCCGGGCGCCATACTCTGCGCGCTTGACCGCTGTAAAAACGGCAGCGAGAGCACGGCGGCCACAAACAAAACGAGGAACAAGGTTCTGAGCTTAATCATGTTTTTATCTCCGCAGGCAGGAATGGAAGGGAAATCTTAATAAACCAACGGCTAAAGTTCAAACCTGGGTGTTAACAACGGATGACACGGATTGTTCTGAACGATCCATCTTGTCCGCGCTCATACGCGGCTGGTACAATCCGTCCAGTGAACACGCAGCGCTTACACTATCGCCCGCTGGAATCTCGCGCGAACCTCTTCGCGGACTAGTTTTCCTTATCTTTACAATCGAATTCTAACCTCGCCGGTCGTTCGAACCGGTTTATTGGCCATTCTGATAAGGAGTAAAAAATGTCTACCACTGTACTCGCACCCACAAAGCGCCCCGAGATCAAGACGGCGCTGCCAGGACCCAACGGCAAAAAGATCGTCGAAGCCGATGCGAAGTTTGTTACCCCGTCCTACCCGCGACCGTCGTTCAAGCTCGTCGCCGAGCGCGCCAGCGGCGTCTGGGTTGAAGACGTCGACGGAAATATTTTTCTCGATTGCAACGCCGGAGTCGCCGTTTGTTCCACCGGACATTGCCATCCGGAAGTGGTGAAAGCAATCCAGCAACAGGCAGAACAACTCATTCACATGTGCGGCACTGATTACTACTACCGTCACATGCCGCAACTCGCCGAAAAGCTCGACGCGATCGTGCCCGTGAAGTCGCCGACGCGCACGCACTTCGCAAACAGCGGTACCGAAGCAGTAGAGACGGCGTTGAAACTCGCGATGCACGCAACCGGTCGTGAGAAGTTCATCGCTTTCTTCAACAGCTTTCACGGGCGAACACTTGGTTCGCTTTCGTTGACTTCGTCAAAGGCCGCGCAGCGGAAAGGTTTCAAACGACAGGCGCTCGACGTGGTCCACGTGCCTTATCCGAATGAGTTTCGCAATCCGTTTAGCGCGGCTGATTGCGGCGACGGCGGCGCGAGTCAGGGTGCGTTGAACTGGATCGAAGAGCGTTTGTTCAAGACGACCACGCCGCCGGAAGAGGTCGCGGCGATTGTCGTCGAAGCCGTGCAAGGTGAAGGTGGT
>DASSEB010000120.1:0-3934 GCA_035696765.1 Pyrinomonadaceae bacterium
GGTTCGTACACCGTCGTCCTGGATCCCAGCGGCGCGGGCACCGGAGGCGGGACCGCAACTCTCTCTGAGGTCGCAGATGTAACCGGTTCGATCGCGATTAACGGTCCTTCCGTGAATGTGACCCTGGGCACGCCAGGTCAGGTCGCTCGATTGTCGTTTGACGGCACGGCCGGTCAACGTGTCAGTCTCAATGGTAGTTCCACTTTCACTACCTGTTGGAACCTCGGCATCTACAAGCCGGATGGAACCCAACTGACCAATACTTTCAGTTGCGGCAGCAGCATTTTCATTGAACCGCTGCTACTACCCGACTCTGGTTCGTACACCGTCGTCCTGGATCCCAGCGGCGCGGGCACCGGAGGCGGGACGGCAACTCTCTATGAGGTCACTGATGTAACCGGCTCGATTACCGTGAGTGGTCCATCGGTTTTGGTCCAATTGCCTACTCCGGGCCAGCAGGGGCGCCTGACTTTCGAGGGAACGGCGGGGCAGCGAATTAGCGCCCTTGGTTCCGGATCCACTTTCACTACCTGCTGGAACGTCGGTATCTACAAACCGGACGGTTCTCAACTCGCCAACACGTTCACTTGCGGTAGCTCCGCTTTTGTGGAGCCCCAGCTTCTACCTGTTTCAGGAACTTATACGGTGGTTGTTGATCCGTCAGGCGCCGGCACCGGGCAGGCGTCGGTGAACATCTACGACGTCGTAGATGTAACCGGCTCGATAACATTGGGTGGTCCTGCTGTAAACGTAAATCTTACGGTGGTGGGACAAAACGCGAGTTACACGATGAGTGGCACCGCCGGTCAACAGGCGACCGTGAGAGTAACCAGCAACACCATGAGCTGCGTTCGCGTCACGCTGCTGAAGCCCGACGGTACGAGCATGACTAATACTTTCTCTTGCGGCGGCAGCTTTAATCTTGCAACTCAGACACTTCCCGTTACCGGCACATACACGATCACAGTCGATCCGAGTGGCACCAACACGGGCACCCTGAGTTTAAGCGTAACCAATCCTTAAGTCTGTTTGATACGAAACTGGAGCACAGCATGAAGAAGCTTATCAGCTACGGCTTTGTCCTCATTTTGAACTTTCTCCTGGTGTTTCAGCCGGTCGTGATCCTGGCTGCGAGCGAGGCGAGCAAGTCTCCTTTGCCTCCACCGGGCACGGAGAAAACTGATGCTCCACGAACAAGGCCGGCGCGGTCCGCCAAGGCTCAAGAGCGAGATCTTGTGGGTCAAAGCTCTACCTTACTTCCCGATGGACGTCTTCTGCTCATCGGTGGCCAGGATACCGAAGGAGCCCAAACGAGGGTTGCCATCAATGATCCGCGTTCGGGCGAGATCACATCGTTGCCCCTCACTCTTCGTGAAGGTCGCGCATGGCATACCGCAACGATGCTTCCCGACGGTCGCGTGCTGGTAATCGGTGGCAGGGGCCAGGACAACAAGATAGTTCAGAGCGCCGAGATCCTGGACCTCGGAACCCAGATCGTGGAAGCAGTCCGTTCGGCGCCACTGGCGTTTGGTCGCGCTTATCACACCGCGACACTGCTTACGGACGGCCGAGTACTAATTGTGGGCGGCGAGTCTGCGCGCGGAAATGCGTTGAACCAGGTCGAGTTGTGGGATTTCAAAACCAAGGCCACGAAAACTTTATCGGGAGGGTTGAACGTCGGCCGTCAGAAGCAAAGAGCCACTTTGCAGGCAGACGGAACAGTGTTGATTGAAGGCGGACTGGATTCCGCAGGAAATGAGATTGCCAGTAACGAGATTTTCAACAGCGACTCTCTGAGTTTTACGGCAACTGGAAACTGGCCCAACGGGTCGGACCAGAGCGCGCCATACCTTGCCGCCTCCATTCCGGAAAACAACGCAGTTGATGTCGCTTTAGACACGCTAATCGGACTGCGCTTTTCGAAGTTGCTCGACGTCCGGACATTACACCCCGGCACGGTCACGCTCAATGGACCAAACGGGGGCGTCGCAGCCAAAATCGTTCCCGCAGAAAATGGCAGGCTCGCATTCGTTACCCCGTTGAGTTCCCTCGCGGCGGGCACCACCTACACCATCAGCGTGTCGGGCGCGAGCGACAAACTGAATCCAGTTACTCCTGCACTGCTTACTTTCACTACTGCAGGCAAGAGCGACGATGTTCACACCGACGAGGACTGGATTCCCAACGAGCAAAACTTTAACGGAAACTGGCGCAGTAAAACTAACAATTCTCCGCTCCAGTCGCTGCCCACTCTGCAAGCAGCTCCCGGCGTGACTGCCCTGGCGGGACAGGTGCTCACGCTCAACGGTCGGGCACTCGACAACGTCACTATCAAGGTAGGAAGCAGGAGTGCGAGCACCGATGACACCGGACGATTTCTGCTTGAAGAGGTCGCGACCGGCCATCAGGTGATGATCATCGATGGACGCACAGCCAGCACCAGCAGCAAAGCCTACGGAATCTTCAAAGTCGGCGTCGACATTATCGACGGCAAAACCAATGCGCTCGGCTACACCGTCTGGATGCCCAAACTCGACACCAGAAACGTAGTCACCATCTCTTCGCCGACGACGACGAATGTGACAGTGTCGAGCCCGCGTATTCCCGGTCTCGAGTTGCGTCTTCCAGCGCAAACCGTCCTGCGCGATATGGATGGTCAGAACGTCACTCAACTCAGCATTACACCGATTCCAACCAACCAGCCTCCCTTCCCGCTGCCGTCCGGCGTGAACGTGCCGGTCTATTTCACGATCCAGCCCGGAGGCTCTCAGATCATCCCGCCGCGCGCTCAATTGATTTATCCAAACTTCATGAACGCGACGCCGGGTACGCGAATCGATTTTTACAATTACGATGCGACTGAAAAGGGATGGTACGTCTACGGCAGGGGAACCGTAACACCGAACGGCCGGCAGATTGTGCCCGACGCGGGTGTAGTGCTCTACGAGTTAAGCGGAGCGATGGTTGCCAATCCAAACAACGCTCCACCAGAAGGCCCACCCGAGTGCGAGGAGTGCAAAGGCGGCGATCCAGTCGACCTGAGCACGGGCCTGTTCGTTTACGAGCAAACTGATCTGATCGTCCGTGACACGCTTCCCATTTCACTCACGCGCACTTATCGCCCACGCGATACCGTCGTGCGCCCCTTCGGCATCGGCACCACGCATCCGTTTGAGATCTTTCTCGTCGGCGACATCTTCCCCTACACCTTCGCTGACTTGATCCTGCCGGATGGTTCGCGTGTTCATTACAATCGAATCTCTCCCGGTACGGGCTTCTCCGACGCGGTCTACGAGCACACCGAAACACCGTCAGCCTTCTACAAGACGCAGATCAAGTTTGTCGGCGGAAGATGGCACCTGACACTCAAGGACGGAACGCTTTATGAGTTTCCGGATGCTGAAAACGCGCAGTCACCAAGACTGGCCGCACTCGTAGCGATGAGCGACCGCTACGGCAACAGGTATACGCTTACGCGCGATGCCAACCGCAACCTGACAAAAATCACGACACCAAACGGGCGCTACATCGAGTTCACCTACGACGCCAGCAATCGCATCACGCAGGCGAAAGACAACATCGGACGAACCGTCGGTTATACCTACGACACAAGCGGCCGGCTCCAGAAGGTGACGAATCCCAACGGCGGACTCACTCAGTACACCTACGACACGTCACACCGCATGCTGACGATCAAAGATCCGAAGCTTCAGACTTACCTCACCAATCAGTACGACACGAATGGCCGTGTCATCAAGCAGACGATGGCCGACACTGGCTTCTATACGTTTGCCTACACGCTGGGCGCAAATGGCAAGGTGACTCAGACTGATGTGACTGACCCACGCGGCAACATTCGTCGCGTTACGTTCAACGCCAGTGGCTTCACTCTGAGTGAAACGTCGGCTGTCGGAAAGCCCGAGCAGCAAACGGT
>DASSEB010000121.1:0-35377 GCA_035696765.1 Pyrinomonadaceae bacterium
CAGGAGGGCTGTCGATACCCAATTCATTCAAGAGCAGAAGGAGATTGGCAGGCTGCGCGATCTCCTCGAGACTCGAGAGCGCGTTGGCAAGCTCTTGAGCGATACGTTCGAGTGTTCCTGTCTCGCCGGCCATAAGAGTTCTACCCGTTGAGCTCGCGGTCGTTAATTGCCGCTACGCCTGCGGCATCGAAGACGCCGTAGTTACGTTCATCGAATTTGAGACCCATAAAATCTTTGAAGAAATTGAGAATCGCGCCCCAGTCCGAGCGCGGTACCAGCATCAGCCGGTTTCCCGTCGTTTCGTAGTCACCACCCGAGCCCGGTACGGCGGCGAAGCAACTAACGGCAGGGAGTGCCTCCGCTGCTTTGAATATGTAACCGCGTTTTGTTTCACGGGCGATGAACTTCGTAACATCGGTAAAGGCCCTGTCGAATATCAGCGGGCCGGTATTGGCAGGAAAAAAGACAGTGTCGATGGCGTAATGCAACTGCTTCAGTTGAGCTTCGGTGAAATTGGTAAGGTGACTTGACGTATCGTTCGCCTCATCTTCGAGCTTGAACTCATGCTCCATATCGATGGTCACTGAAGCGGGCTTCTTTTTCTTACGAATCTCGACGCTGGCTGCGGTTTTCTTTCGTAGCTGGAGTATGAACGCGGCATGGATCACTTCAAAAACAGTCGAACGAAGCAATGAGCGCGTGCTTTCTCCAAAAGCACTGCCGTCCACAATGTCCTGCACATTACAGCCGAAGATACGGAAAGTTGCTCCCGTCGAGAATCCCTCGCGGAAATCCTTGAGGGCGGTCGCATTTGCCGCAACGTCGCGTTCGCCCATGTGCGGCGTGAAGTCTGAGCGCGCGCGACCATCCAGATCTGTTTTCGTACGGATTGGCACGTGGGGGGTGGTGGTGCTGACCTCCTCTGCGTCGCTGGTGTTTTCAACCACCGGACCCTCGACGAAACCATGCGAATAGACACTCATATCCAGCACAGAGCCGCGTGGCGCCTTTCGCACGGCCCTATACATGTCTACCATCGAGATTCCAACACGGTTTAGACCTTCTATTGCGGACTTGGTAATAAACGTTTTCGGATCAAATGTTGGACCTCCTTCAGTAGAGGAGAATGCCGATAGCTCCGTCCAAACCGGTTTGCGCGTTACGGTGCCTTTTACCGGAAACGGGTGCTCGTAAACCAAAATTTGATCGTCCTGCCAATTGAAATGTACAAACCGGACGAGGGCGGGCAGCGTCAGCGGTGAATCAGATTTGCCTTTCTTCTTGTTGAGCCCGCGGACCATAAACTGCACATGATTCGTCGCGCGAATCGTGAAGCTGTTCGGTCGACCGTCATTGAAACCGGTGCCTACTAAGACGAATTTGATGTCGGTGGCCATTCAATTCACGTCAGAAGCGGGTACTACTCAATATGTCTTTTAGGGCGAAATTCGTTTCGATTAATTTTTGAGTCGCAAATGAAAACCTTTTTTCTCGCCACAAGGTACAAAAGCACAGAATGAGTCATGCACATCATTCTGTGCTTTTTGTGCTTCTTTATGGCTATCAGCGGACTTTGCCGCGTCCTGCAACGCGCCACACAGTCTCAACCTGTTCACCCCGCACGCCATAAATCTCGTCGTGCAGATTGACCGTGGGGCACACGTGATTCGGAATAACGGTGAGTCGATCGCCCACTCTGTACCGTCGCTCGGAACGCTCGATGTTGATATGCCCGTGTTCCTCGGAAAGGCGCTCGATCTCCGCCGCATGGTCTTCCTTAACCAATCCGAAGCCGTTCCCGTCGCCTGCCTGGTAACGATCGGAAGAGAACGTTTTCGATCCGCCATCAATCACCGCGCGGCCAGGCACGCTGGTGCTGACGACAGTTACCGCAACCGACAACGCACAATCGTTCAACGTCGCGGCGGAGACACCCACCGTGTTGCGATCGTTGAAGATGTATGTTCCCGGTCGCACCTCATTGACACCGCGAAACAGACTGCCTTCGTACGCCGCGGGCGTTGAGCCGCCACTCACGATACCGAGCGGCACTCCTTCACGCGAAAAAGTATCGAGAACGCGATCGAGCAGTTCGTTCACCTGAACCCGCATCGTCGCACGCTCTTCGGGTACGACCCCGAACTGTCCGGGGAAGAACATCACTCCCTTGAACTTTAGGCCGGGAAGCGAGCTGATCTTTCGCGCGAGCGTTAACAACTGGGATTCATTGCTGACGCCGCAACGTGTGAAACCCACGTCGAGTTCGGCCAACACACCGATCCTCACGCGTCGCTGCGACGCGGCTGCCGAAATCGCGTGCGCTGCTTCTTCGGAATCGAGTGAGACGGTGATATCGGCTTGCTCCGCGAGCTGCGCGAGACGTCGTGTCTTTTCCGCGCCTACGATCGGGTACGCGATGAGAATGTCAGTGATGCCGGCGTTGAGCATCACTTCAGCTTCGCCGAGCTTTGCCACAGTGATACCGGTGGCGCCGCTCTCGATCTGTCGTTTAGCAAGTTCCGGGATCTTGTGAGTCTTCGTGTGAGGACGTAGCAGGAGTTGATGCTCGCGGCAGTAGCCAGCCATGCGCGACAGGTTCTGGTCCATCACGTCGAGGTCGACGATGACCGCAGGTGTTTCGAGTTCGGAGACCAGCATTTGTTTCGCGCAAAGACGCAACGACGAGATTCGATTTCACTTTGACCACGTCGTCATCCGGCACGGATTTTCTCCGATCTGTGTTTATCTGTGTTCATCTGTGGCTTCATTCTCTTCCAACGCCCAATGCATCAGCCACTCGATTGATGTAGTTGAACCACGATGCAATAAGCGTGATTTGCAGTATCCCCCGGTCGTCAAAACCAACTGACCGCAGTCGCTCGTGATCCGCCGGCGAAATGCGCGTTGCATCCCGGGTGATTTGTACGACGTAGTCGAGCATGAACTTTTCCTGCTCGGAGATCGGCGCGGTGCGGTAGTCCTCTTCAAGGGCGGCCACCAACGCCTGGTCCAGTGTTACGCGACGCAGAAACTCTGCGTGAGATTCGATTCAATAATGACACCGGTTGGTGACGGACACCACCGTCGTGATCATCTCGTGCTGTCGTCGCGTCAAAGGCAAGTCAGGCGACATCAACGATCCAAACGTTGCAAACGCATGATAGAGCGCCTTCGGAATGAGGCTGTGAGACGCTACGATGCCGGCCGTTTCGCCGTCAGCGGTCGGATGAACCGGCGTCGCATACTCGATCGGGTACAACTCGCGTTGCGACTCAACTGCTTTCCGCACTTCTTCACTTTCATCTGTCGAGAGGGTTTTAATCCACGTCATTGTATAGTCCTTCTTTCAACCAACGCTTGTTCCGAAACAGAACCAGGTAAACCGGCAGGCCCAGCGCGACCACCGCGACGCCCAGAAACGCCTGCATTGGATTATTACTGCCGAGCAGTATGAGCAGGAAAACTATCATCACGAGAAACACGGCGGGCGTGATCGGATAGCCGGGTGTCAGATATCGAATACTGCTCGATTCGTCGCGACGAAACTTGAACAGAGCGGCCACGGTCAGTGCGATGAACACGACGACGACGAAGACAAAGTACGAAACGATCTCGTTGAAACTGCCGGCCACGACAAGCACTGAAGCCAACACAGCCTGCAACGCGATTGCGCGCGCGGGCGTTTCAAAACGTTTGTGAAGCACCGCGACGGAAGGAATAAAGACACCGTCGCGCGCCATCGCGAAGTAAACTCGCGGCGCCGACATCACCACGGCGGCCAGACTGCCGAGCACCGCCACGACGACAATGAGCGAGAAGATCAATCCACCGGCGCGTCCAAACAGAACTTCACCTGCCTGCGCCGCGAACGTCTCGCCCGATGTGACCTGCTGCACTGGCACAAGGTAAACAAAAGCAAAGCTGGTCAAAATGTAAACGAGAGTGACGATGATTACGCCAAACGTTAGTGCGCGCGGCAATGTGCGCCCGGGATTCTTCACTTCCCCCGCGAGTTTTCCCAGGTCCCACCAGCCCGCGAAGGAGAAGAAAGCACCGATAAGGCCGCCGGCGAGGGCGCCTACCAACGGGGCGGAGTTTGCGCGACGAGCAACGAATGGAGTGAAGTTGGACCAGTCGCCGAGTTGAAATCCGACTCCCCAGAGAAACACGAACGCGAGTAACCCGAGTTTGAGAAATGTCAGCGCGCGCACGAACCCGCCGCCCAACCTGACGCCGCGAATGTTGATGAGTGCGACGAAGATTATCGTCGCGATCGCCAGAAGCTTGATCCCTGCCGGCGAAAGCTTAAGAACGTAACCGGCATACGTAGCGAGGCCGACGGCGAGCGCGGCAGTGAGTCCCGGGTCCATGACGAGGAGGGCCATCCACCCGTACATGAAAGCGACTGCTGGTCCATACGCTTCGCGCAGGTAGACGTAACCACCGCCCGCCTCCGGATATCGCGCGGCCAGCTCGCCGTAACACAACGCACCGCACAGCGCCATCGCGCCCATCACGAGCCACACGATCAGCAACCACATCGGCGACGCGAGATCTTTGGCCATCCCCGCCGGCGTCAGAAAAATTCCGACCGCGATCACTTCGCCCACTACGAGCGCGGTCGCAGTACGAACACCGATCTGCCTTCTCAGTTCAGTCAATCCGTGTAATCCCGTGGTTAAAACATCACTCTTGCCGCGAACTGAAACGCGCGTGGTCCACCAGAGCCAAACACTCCGCCCGCCGTCGTAACCGCCTGTCCAAAGCTCGACGATTTCAAGAATCCCGCATTCGCCGGATCGTTACTATCACGCACCAGCACGTTGCTGAACCCGGAGTAATTCACATTCGAAACACCGAGCACGTTCGTCACATTGAACAGATTGAACACTTCGGCAATCGGTTCAATACTCCATCTTTCTCCCAGTCGGAAAACCTTCGACACTCTTACATCGAGCGAGGAAAAACTGTCGCCCAGCTTTAGATCATCGCGCACCAGAGGCAAGAGCACGCGCGGACGGAACCCCGTACTCGGATCCGCGTTCGGACACAGCGAGCCGCCGGCCGCATTGATCTGGCTAAGCGCCGCATTCAACTCCGCACCCGTGTGGAACTGGCGCGCACCCGCATTTCTCTGCAACTCGCAAACACGCGAACTGCCGTCGGGCAGAAGGACATCGATCGGCACAGATGAGGCAAGCGTCAGAATCGGAGCGAGCCGCACGTCGCCGGGCAACTGGAACAACCCGGAGAACGTAAAGCGATGGCGCTGATCGTTCGGCGTTGGACCATACTCGCGCCGCAGGTCGTTGGAATCTATCGGTCCATTTGAAAACGGAATCTGATCGTCGTTGGCGTAGTTTGACGATCGCGACAGAGTGTAAGACGCTCGAAACTGGTATCGATTCGCGAAGCGCTTCTCCAAGCTTAGCAACAGTCCGTCGTACTTCGTCCTGACACTCGACTCGAGGTTCTTTACGATGTCTGGTCCACCAACCACCGGATTGAACGGTACTGTGCCAATCACACGCCCGATGATGAAGTGCGTACCGACGTTGCGCACGTAATCGGCGCGCAGTGCGAAGTTGCGATCAAACTCGCGCTGAACGCCGACATTCATCTGGTGCACTGTGGGATTTTGTAGATCGTTGTCGATGATGTTTATGCCGCCTGCTCCAGCGCCGGGCAGCACAAACCCGGTGAACGGATTCGCCAACGTCGGCGCCGGCGGAGGGAACACTCCGTTTACGGGATCGAACAGAAACTGCGGCGGAATGAAGAACAGGTTGCCAGCGCGAACTTCAACCGGCAGCGCGCGGCCGTCGAGACCACGCTCGAGCGTTTGGATTTCGAGTGTGACGCGGTCGTAGTAGATGCCGTAACCCGCGTGAATGCTCGTGCGCATGTCCGCGGTTGAGTAGTTGAATCCGACGCGCGGCGCAAAATTGTTTCTGTCTCTGTGTCGTTCTCCATGGACGAACGGCAGAATCAGCGGGTTTAGCTCGCCGGTGCGGCTAATGTTCTTCACGTCGGTGTCTAGCTCGTAACGCAAACCGAGGTTCAAAGTGAGCTGCGGATGCACGCGCCAGTCGTCCTGGATGAAACCCGCGAAGTACGTGTTGTTTGCATCCGGCAGCAGCAGCGAGCGCTCGGGAAATCCACTGCGAAGCGTGACTGCAAACAGCAAATCATTGTCGTCAACGCGCCCGTCTCCGTTGCGATCGAAATCGGGAAAGTCTTCGATCAACTCGATCCGGCCTTGCTGAAACACTTTCAAATCGAGATCTGATTGCACACGCTGGATCTCGCCGCCGAGATAGAACGCATGATTGCCGCGTATCAACGAATAAGTATCGCTGAACTGGAACCGTCGCTGCTTCGTTTGTTGCGGCACGCGAAACGACGCTCCGTCCTGGATGCTGGGGAAAGTAAGTTGCGGTCCAGGCGAGACCGGGAGCGTGTCGTTGCTGAAGTCGCTGAAAGTAAAGTTGAAGTTGTTGATGTCACGCGGAGTGATCACGCGACTGTAGTTGGCAAGAAACGAGTGCGACTTGTTCTCACTCGATTGACGCTGCGATGCCGAACCGATCGAGCGAATCAGAGTGCTGGCGGCGATTCCCTTCTCGCGTTCGAAGGAATAACGAAAGCCCAGCCGGTCACGCGAGCTCGGAGTCCAGTCAATGCGGTCGGTCGTCATGAAATCGTCCAAAGGCGAGCCGGCAAAATCACGCCGGATCGTGCGGCTCGCGAGGTCTCTCGTCCCGACAAGCACAACGCCGTCCTGGTTTCGATTCTCGAACGAACCAAAGAACCACGCTTCGTTTTTCTTGATTGGACCACCGAGGGCAAACGCATACTGTTGCCGATCGAACGCGGGCGACCGGTCGAGACTGCGATCGAAAGTTGCCGGAAGCGCCTGCAACTTGTCGTCGCGAAAGTAAAAAGAACCTGAGCCGTGCAGCTCATTCGTACCTTGCTTGGTGACGACGTTTATTACCGACGAACCCGAGCGGCCGAGTTGTGCGGAGAACCGATTGGTGGCGATTTGAAACTCCTGAATCGCATCCTGCGAGATATTTTGTATCGAGCCGCCGACGACGTCGTCGTTCGTGTCGACGCCGTCGATGGTTACATTTCCGCCACGGCCGAGCTGACCGGCTGAGGAGATCACGACCGTGTTGGTTTTCGTGGGATCAAAGTTGGGCGCGGGAGCATTGCCAGGGATCAAGAGCGCGAGTTCGAGAAAGTTGCGGCCGTTGAGCGGGAGAGTCTCGACTTCGCGTGAGTTGATTATGCCGTGGATGAGTGAGTCGCTGTTGTCGATCAATGGGGGTGGATGCACCTGATCGATCACGACTGACTCACTCACACTGATTTCGAGTGACACGTTCAATGTAACGGTTTGGCCCACGTTGAGTGAAATGCCTGTCTTACTCATCCTGGCGAAGCCTTGTGCCTCGACGCTGAGCTCGTAATCGCCGGGCGCAAGGTTCGAAAGCACGTAGAGGCCAGCGTCGTTCGTCACTGTCTCACGCTTAACGCCGGTCGCTTTCTGAATGGCAGTTATCGTAACGCCCGAAACGACAGCGCCATGAGGGTCGGTGACGGTTCCGGTGAGCGTGGCGTTTGCAGCCTGTTGGCTGTAAACGATTCCCGGCGCCGAGAAGATAAGCAGGACGAACAATGCTAAACGCGTCATCAATGGGGGCCTTTCTAAAATAGGATTTGCATGATGCTGTTCACCATTTCTCTCGCTTGCGGTTCACTCTTCGCTTCCGCGACGATGCGAATGATTGGTTCGGTATTTGAGCCGCGCACGAGTAACCAGCCATCCGGTTGTATGACTTTGACGCCGTCGCGAGTATCCAACTGAAACTTCGCAAACTCCTGCCGCACTTTCCTGAGCACAGCAGGAATCCGGTCTGACGGACAAGCCACCTTTTCTTTCACGATGCTGTAGCTCGGAATGTTCTCGAGCAACTCACTCACGGTCTTTCCCGATTCAGCGAGCAGGTGCAGTACGAGTGCGATTCCAACTAAACTATCGCGCGCGAAGTTGATGCGCGGATAAATCACGCCGCCATTTCCCTCGCCTCCGATCACCGCCTTGTGCTGCTTCATCGCATCGGTGACATTCACCTCGCCGATCTTCGTCAGAAACACCGGACAGTCGAATTTTTTAGCGACGTCAGCGACGGCTGACGTGGTCGAAAGATTGGCGACGACGGGTCCTTTTTCTCGTCCGAGCACATAAAGCGCGGCGAGCACGAGCGTGTAGTCTTCGCCGATTGGTTCGCCCTGATCTGAAACGATTGCCAGTCTATCCGCATCCATGTCCTGCGCGAACCCGACGTCGGCGTTGTGCTCTTTGACTGCGCGACAGAGATCGCCAAGGTTCTCAGGCAACGGCTCAGCCGGGCGCGGAAACGAACCGTCAGGCGTTGCATTCAGCGGAATCACTTCGGCGCCGAGTGCTTCGATCAACTTCGGACCGACGAGCGATCCCGCGCCGTTACATGAGTCAAGCACGACGCGCAGTTTTTTCTGTTTCCGCGGCAGTGGACCAAGCACGTCCAGAATCGACTTGATGTGCAGGTCCGTTGCTCCTTCGATCTCTTCAACACTTCTTAGCTCAGCACCGCCGACTTTCGTGTATTCGCCCTGGTGATAGATATCGAGTAACTCGCGCGCCTGTCCGGCATCGAGAAAGAGCCCGCTCGAGCCGATGAACTTCAGCGCGTTCCACTCCGCGGGGTTGTGGCTCGCCGTGATCGCGATGCCGCCTTGCGCGCGCCGGTGTCGCACCTGAAGTTGAACTGTTGGAACGGGACACATACCAATATCGACGACGCGACTTCCAGTGGACAAGATCCCGGCGATCACTGCCTGCTTAACCATCTCTCCCGACGTCCTCGGATCGCGTCCAATAACGATCGTCCCGGATCCAGTATGCGTCCCGAACGCCTGCGCGAACCGCGTCAGGAGCTTGGGCGTGAGCGACTGGCCCACCACTCCGCGCACGCCGGATATACTGATTTTTAACGTCGGTATCGCTCTCATGAAAAATCCGCGTTTTCAATCCGCGTTCATCCGCGGCTCATTTTCTGACCCGATCCCGCGCCCAATCGAGTAACTCACGCGCGCCCGCTTTCTCTTCCGCCTCAACGATGATCCGAATCATCGACTCCGTGTTCGAAGCACGCACATGCACCCAACCTTGCGGCAGCACCACTTTGATCCCATCGCTGAAATCAACCTCGAGTCCTTCCTGTTCCACTGCCGCCCGAAACTCCTGCATCACCGAGTACAAACGATGTGGCGCGACCGCCACGTTGTGCTTCAAAGTCGTGAGTCGCGGCAGCCCATCCACGAGGTCGGAAATACGTCCACCACTCTGCGCGAGGTATTCAAGTATCAATCCGATCGCCGCAGCGCTGTCGTGAGTGAGATGAACTTCCGGAACGGTGATCCCGCCGCTGCCCTCGCCTCCGAGCACTCCGTTGTGTTCGATCAAACCTTCGGAGATGTACGCCTGGCCCACCGGAGTACGCACGACGCTTCCGCCGTGACGCGCGGCAATCATGTCGACCGCGCTGGAGGTCGAAACGTTTGTGACTACAACGCCTTTCTTTTTGCGCAGACGAATGTCAGCGGCAATCGCGAGTGTCATCTCCTCTGATAGTGGCTCGCCACGATCGGTAACGATTCCGAGTCGTTCGCCGTCCGCGTCGTGAGCGAAACCGATCGCGGCGTGTCCTGCCTTCACGACTGCACAGAGCTGCGCCATCGTCTCGAGCTTCGGCTCCGGAGTGTGCGGGAAAGGCGCGTTGGGATCGTCGTTGACTGCAAGAACTTCGCATCCCAACCGCGCCAGCCATTTGGGACTCAGAAACGAACACGCGCCGTTACAGCAATCGACCGCCACCGTCAGCTTCTTGGATCTGATGGCCTCGGCAGCAAAACTCTCTTCTAGCACTTTGATATGTTCGTCGATCGGATCGGCCGTCTGCACCGTTTGCTTGATGGTGTCCCACGTCGCCTTCGCAAACTCGCCCTGATGAAAGATGTCGAGCAGCTCTTCGCCCTGCGTGGAATTGAGATAGAGTCCGTCGTTACGAACAAACTTCAGCGCGTTCCATTGATACGGGTTATGACCGGCCGTGATCGCGATACCGCCGTCCGCCTTCAACCACTTCACGGCTAGCTGCATTGTGGGCGTGGGACAAACGCCGAGATCCACCACCTCGCAACCCGCGCCGAGTAGTCCCGCTAAAACCGCCGAGCGAATCATCGGGCCTGACGGTCGCGTGTCGCGGCAGACGAGGATGCGCCCGCGATCTAGATATGTGCCGTAGGCTTCGGCGAAGTCGACCGCCAATTCCGGTGTAAAGGTCTCACCAACAATTCCACGAACGCCGGTGATGCCGATTTTCAGCGGTTTCATCTAACTTCTGGAACTGAAATACGGAAAGCAGGGTTGCGTTTCGGACTTAATTGTACCTCACGACATAAGTCCGCGTCAGTTTTTTTAGCCAGAAAAAAGCACAAAACTCATAAATGATTTATTCTCTACCGCCATGAGACGCCTTCTTCCTGTGTGGCTGCTGATAATGCTGCTGCTGCCGGTCGCTGACGCTCGTAGCCAGCAGACCATCGCCGAACGACTCGGCTACCCACGCGATGCGAAACTCCTGATTGTGCATGCTGACGATCTCGGCATGGCGCACTCCGTCAATGCAGCAACGATCAAGGCTTTCGAGAGTGGTCTCGTGACCTCCGGCAGCATCCTGGTGCCGTGCCCGTGGCTTTCAGAGATCGCCGCTTACGCGCGCGCAAATCCCCAGGCCGATCTCGGCATCCACCTGGCCCTCACGAGCGAATGGACGTCTCTTCGTTGGGGACCTGTCGCGTCGAGAGATCGCGTGACCTCGCTACTCGATAAGGATGGATATTTCTATCTCCTCGAGACCGAAGCCGCTGCACACGCTAATCCCAAAGAGGTCGAACTCGAAATCACCGCGCAGATTGAACGCGCGCGCGCACTCGGTATTCAGCCAACCCATCTCGACTCGCACATGGGCACGCTCTATCAGAACAAAGCATTGTTTGAAGTGTTCCTGCGCGTGGCGCGCAAGGAAAAACTGCCGGTGCGAGTTGCACGAGCGTGGTTTGCGCAAACAGACTTTCTGCCTTCGACGCTGAACCCGGACGACGTTTACATCGATCGCATTCTGGACATTAACCCCGCTGTCGCTCCGAGCGACTGGGCGAAGTTTTACTCCGATGCGATCAGGAAGCTGGAACCGGGCGTGACTGAGGTTGTCATCCACCTGGCGTACGACGATGCCGAGATGCGTGGCGCGACGTCGGATCATCCCAACTGGGGAGCAGCCTGGCGCCAGCGCGACTTTGAATTCTTCACCAGCGATGCATTCCGTAAGTTGCTTCAAGAGAACCAGGTCAAGCTCATCACCTGGCGTGAACTCGGCAAATTAATCAAGTAGCCGCGGATCTGCGCGGATTGTGGCCCTTTCTTCCAAACTTTCTCGCGTTAGTGATAGGAGGAAGGAGAGCATTATGAAACACATTCGCGCAGCGGTGGCCTTGGCTGGCCTACTTTTACTATTCACGTTCTCATCCGCGCTGGGACAATCTGACCGGCAAACCATCATATATATCCCTTTTAATTTTTCCGTCGGTGAGAAAGCGTTCTCGGCTGGTACGTACGTGATCGAGCAAAACAGGAAAGACTCGGACACCGTGTGGGTGATCAAGAACAAGGACAACTCCGAGGAGGCGTTTCTGCTGACGCGGGCCGTCCGTTCCCGTGACACCCAGGAAGACACACGGCTCGTGTTTCAACGTTACGACGATCTCTATATCTTGTCGGCGTTTTGGACAGGCGGCAGCAACACCGGACGCGAGATTCAGATTACTAGTCGCGAACGAGCGCTGAAGAAAGCTTTAGCGGAGAAACGTCAGGATGTTATCTTGACGGACCGTGGCAGATAAATTCACATTCACACACGTTTTTTCACGCCGCCAGTTTCTAAAAACTGGCGGCTTTGTTTTGTTTGCGGGTTCGACTCTTCGTGCATGGCCTCAACAGCGTCGTGAGCTGACGCTGTATGTCGGCACGTACACTTCGGGCAAGAGCGAGGGCATCTATGGTTATCGCATGAACCATGCGACGGGCGCACTCACGCGGTTCAACGCATTCAAATCCGTGAATCCTTCGTTCCTCGCAATCGATCGAAGCAAACGTTATCTGTATGCAGTGAACGAAGTGAGCACGTACGCGGGCAAAGCGAGTGGCGGCGTCAGTGCTTTTGCGATCGATAGCGCAACCGGCAACCTGCGACTGCTGAACGAGCAAGCTACTCACGGCGCAGATCCATGCTACCTCACTATTGATCGAAAAAAACGGACGTTACTAGTCGCAAATTACACAGGGGGAAGCATTGCCGTCCTGCCGATACGTTCTGATGGAACACTCGCGCCCTCGATCGAGTTGCAGCAGCACGAGGGCTCGGGAGTCAAAGAACAACAAAAAGGACCACACGCGCATTGCGTTATCCTCGATCGTTTCGAGCGGCACGCACTCGCGGCGGATCTCGGCATCGACAAAGTGATGATCTACAGCTTCGACTCAGCCACGGGAAAGCTCACGCCTGCGAAACAACCGTGGGTGGAACTTCAAGCCGGCGCCGGTCCGCGCCACCTGACACTGCACCCGAATGGCAAGTACGCATACGTCATCAATGAACTTGATTCGACATTGACGGTGCTGAAATACGACGAGATGAGCGGAACGCTCTCACAGATTGAAACGGTCTCGACGTTGCCGAGCGACTTCTCGGGTGCGAGTTTTTGCGCGGACGTTCACGTATCTTCATCTGGCAAGTTTCTCTACGGGTCGAACCGCGGGCACGACAGCATCGTCGTGTTCGAGATCGATCCCCGCACCGGCAAACTCAAGCTGGTCGAGCATGTTTCGACCGAAGGCAAATGGCCGCGTAACTTCACACTCGATCCCAGCGGCAGCTTCCTGCTCGTTGCTAACCAACGCACCGACAACGTCGTCACCTTCTCCATCGATCCCCAAACCGGCCGTCTCACATCGACTGGTCACATTGAAGAAATCCCCTCGCCCGTCTGCCTGAAATTTCTCTAACCACAGATGACACGGATAAAAAATCCGGATCTTTATTCGTGTTATCTGTGGTTAACTTATGAGAAAATAAGCCCGTTTCTGAAATCCCTGCCTGAGGACCGCAAAATAGATGAGAAACCCCGTACTTGCCCTGGGGGCAGTCAGTCTTTCACTGTGCTTCGTTCTCCAAACGCCAATGACCATCAAGGCGCAAACCGATTTCGCCGATAGCGACGAATTCTTTCAGAGAACGAGCCGGACCGCCCCTGAACGCGATCACACCCAGCAGATCGAAGATCTTCTCAAACGCATGACGCTCGAAGAGAAGGTTGGGCAGATGACCCAGCTCACGATCGAGATGATTGCTTCCGGAAAGGACCAGAGCGTCAAGATCGATCCGGCCAAGCTCGAGAAAGCGGTCGCTAAATATGGCGTCGGCTCGATTCTCAATGTTTACGATCAAGCGCTCACCATCGACAGATGGCACGAGATCATCGGCCAGATTCAAGAAGCCGCAAAGAAGACCCGCCTCGGCATTCCCGTACTCTACGGCATCGATTCGATTCACGGAGCCACCTACATTCAGGGCGCGACTCTCTTTCCGCAGGAGATCGGAATGGCTGCGACGTGGAACCCGGAGTTGATGAAGCGCGGGGCCGAGATTGCCGCGATGGAAACGCGCGCCGCGGGTATTCCGTGGAGTTTCTCTCCGGTCCTCGACCTTGGCCGCAACCCACTTTGGCCGCGCTTTTGGGAAACGTTCGGTGAAGATCCGTATCTCGCCAAGGTGATGGGCGTGGCATTCGTGCGCGGACTCGAAGGAGCCGACGTCTCTTCCGATCAGCAAGTCGCGTCCAGCTTGAAGCACTACATGGGCTACAGCTTTCCACTGACTGGGAGAGATCGAACACCCGCGTGGATTCCCGAGAATTACCTGCGCGAATATTTTCTACCGACCTTCGACGCCGCAGTTAAAGCCGGCGCCCACACGATCATGATCAACTCCGGCGAGATCAACGGAGTCCCCGGACACGTCAATCGCCATATCCTGACGGACATTCTGCGGACCGAGCTCGGCTTCAAAGGTTTCGTTGTTTCCGACTGGGAAGACATCAAGAAGCTGGTGACGTTTTGGCGCATCGCCGCAAACGAGAAAGAAGCGACGCGCATGGCAGTGATGGCGGGCATCGATATGAGCATGGTGCCGCTCGATTACAGTTTCGCCGATCACCTGCTCGCGCTCGTCAAAGAAGGCTCAGTTCCGCAATCGCGCATCGACGAGGCAGTGCGACGAATACTGCGCGTGAAGTTTCAACTCGGGCTCTTTGAAAAACCGATGCCTGATGCTGCGCTCAAAGCGAAGTTTGCATCGCCGGAATCGAGGCAAGTCAGTTTGCAGGCGGCGCAGGAGTCGTTAACGCTGTTGAAGAACGCGAACAACGTGCTGCCGCTCGCGAAGACCGCAAAGGTGCTCGTCACCGGACCAACATCAGACTCGCTGATCTCGCTGAACAATGGTTGGACTTACGTTTGGCAGGGATCGGAAGAGTCGCTCTATCCGAAGGATCGACACACGATCCGCAAAGCAATCGAGGCGAAGATCGGAGCAGGTAACGTAACGTTCGTGCAGGGAACACGTATCATCCGACGGCCCGGGTCGAGTTCAAACAACACGCCAACTGACATCGACGAAGAAGTTGACATCGCTGCGGCAGTGGAAGCTGCAAAGAATGTCGACGTGGTGGTGCTGGCACTCGGCGAAGGTTCGTATTGTGAAACACCCGGCAACATCACCGACCTGACGCTCGGCGAGCCGCAGCTAAAACTCGCGCAAGCTATCCAGGCGACGGGCAAACCCGTTGTGCTGGTGCTGGTCGAAGGGCGTCCGCGGATCATCAATCGCATTGCGGATGGCGCGAACGCGATTCTGATGGCTTACAACCCGAGCAACGAAGGTGGCACCGCGATCGCGGACGTGTTGTTTGGCGATGTGAATCCCAGCGGCAAACTGCCGTTCACATACCCGCGCACGCCGAACGGCTTGATCAATTACGATCACAAACCTTTCGAGACCGAGAACACGGCCTTCGGCAATATGGCTTTCAATCCGCAGTTCCAATTTGGCGACGGGCTGAGTTACACGACATTTACGTACAGCGATCTGCGTCTCGGGAAACAAACGATTTCCTTGAACGAAGAGTTGCCGGTGAGTGTGACGGTAACCAACAGCGGACAGCGCGCAGGCAAGGAAGCGGTCCTGGTTTACGTCAGCGATCTTGTTGCTTCAATTTCGCCGCCGGGCAAACGGCTGCGACGCTTCGCGAAGATCAGTTTGAACCCGGGCCAGAGCCGCACGTTGAATTTCAAGTTGCGGGCTGAGGACTTGTCGTTCATCGGCGCTGATAACAAGCGCATCGTCGAGCCTGGTGAGTTTGAAGTAAAGGTTGCCGGCCTGTCACAAAGATTCACGTTGAAGTAAGCCACAAAGAGGCACAAAAAGCACAAAATGAAAAAGACGCTCGTCCCGATTGTAGTTACCTTGATCTGCGCGATTACCGCTACTGCGCAGGAAGCACCAACTCCCAAACTGAACCTGATGCCCATGCCGGCTTCGGTGAAGTTTCAACCTGAACGTTTGCGTGTCGATAGCGGTTTCAAAGTGGCGACACGCGGGCATTCAGACGCGCGGTTACTCAGCGGCATTTCCCGGTTCATGAAACGTCTCGAAGGCCGCACGGTGTTGACCTTCGCGCCCGGGATTGCGCCCGACGATCAGATGACGTCGCTAATCATTAACTGCCAGGGCCCGGGCAAAAACATCCCCGGCGTTGATGAGAATGAAAGTTATCGCATCGACATCACAAGGCGACAAGCGTTACTCGCCGCTCCCACAGTCGTGGGCGCGCTACGTGGGCTTGAAACGCTGCTGCAACTGCTCGACGCCGATCGCAATGGATACTTTTTGCCGGGAGTTCAAATCGACGATCAGCCGCGCTTTCCGTGGCGCGGTTTGCTGATCGACGTCGCACGTCATTTCCAGACGATGGAAGTTCTGAAACGCAATCTCGATGGGATGGCGGCCGTGAAGTTGAACGTCTTTCACTGGCACTTAACTGAAGACCAGGGCTTCCGGGTTGAGAGCAAGAAGTTTCCCAAGTTGCACCAGCTCGGGTCGGACGGCAACTACTACACGCAGGACCAGGTCAGGGAGATCATCGCTTACGCGCGCGACCGCGGCATTCGCGTCGTGCCGGAGTTTGACATACCCGGTCACAGCACGAGTTGGCTGGTTGGTTATCCCGAACTCGGCAGTGCGCCTGGTCCATACACGATAGAACGCCGGCCGGGAATTTTCGAACCCGCGCTCGATCCCACACGCGAAGAGGTCTACAAGTTTCTCGACACTTTTCTGGGTGAGATGGCGGCGCTCTTTCCCGACGATTACCTGCACATCGGCGGTGACGAGAATGAAGGTAAGCAGTGGGACCGCAACCCTGCGATCCAGGCTTACATGAAACAGAAAGGGATCAAGGACAACCACGCGCTCCAGGCTTACTTCAACACGCGCCTGCTCAAGATCCTGCAAAAGCATAAAAAGAAGATGATTGGTTGGGACGAGATTCTTCAGCCCGAACTGCCGAAGGACGTCGTGATCCACTCGTGGCGCGGAACGGCGGCGCTCGCGGACGCCGCGCGAAAGGGTTACGACGGAATTCTCTCCAACGGTTACTACATCGATCTTATTCAACCGGCTTCACAACACTACGTTCCCGACCCGCTTCCGGCAGACAGCACCCTCACGCCTGAAGAGGCAAAGCATGTGTTAGGTGGTGAAGCGACGATGTGGGCTGAATGGGTAACGCCGGAAACGATCGATTCGCGCATCTGGCCGCGCACCGCGGCCATCGCCGAACGACTGTGGTCGCCGCGCACCGTTACCGACATCCCCGATATGTATCGTCGCCTCGCGGTGATCAGTCTCCAGTTGGAAGAGCTCGGCCTGATGCACAGGAGAAACCAGGAGATGATGTTGCGGCGGCTCATGCGCAACGATGATATTGAACCATTGCGCACACTCGTCTCGGTGATCGAGCCGGTGAAAGAGTACCGGCGTTATGAGCAACGGCCGCAAACTATGTTGAGTCCGCTGACAGGCGTTATCGACGCAACGCTTCCCGACAGCGAAACCGCGCGCAAGTTTTCTTTGATGGTGAAAGAGTTTCTTGACGACGCGCCCCGGTATCAACTTTACCGCCCGGAGTTAAGTGCCATGCTGGCTGAGTGGCAACGTTCCGGCGCGTCGCTTGAACCGATTATCGATCGTTCGCCTGCGCTCAACGAGATCAAGCCGCTCGCGCAGAACCTGACGCAACTGGGAGAAACGGGATTGGAGGCAATCTCGTACCTGAAGTTGAATATGCCGCCGCCGCGAGAATGGCGCGAAAAGAGCGTCGCGAAACTGGATGAGGCCGCGAAGCCTTATGGAGCGTTGGAGTTTGTGGTTATTTCGGGTGTGAAGCAACTGGTGAACGCTGCCGCCGAGCTGAAGTAGTTATCCACAGATTACGCAGATTATCTGTGTAAAGTGTAATCTGTGGACGGCAATGATGCCCTCATGATTCCCGATCCTTCTACAATCTTTATATACCTATTGAGCGGAAGGTTCGTCAGTTTATCTACAGTTCCGCTCGGCCAGCGAATCTCAACGCTTTCAATGTTTGTAGAGACGCCGACGCCAAGTACCTCGCGTGGATCGCTCGTGGACAAGTAACTGCCTCCTGCGGCTCTCAAGCGGGTTCGCTTCTTACCCGATGCTTGCCAGGAAATGATTGTACCCACGGCGCCCGGGTTGCTACGTGTGGCAACGAGATCCAAGCCAATCCAGTTATTTCCATTCCCACCCTCGTTGCGCAGCAGTACTGGTGCTTCACCGTTATTGGAAATCAAAACGTCCAGGTCGCCGTCATTGTCAAAGTCGCCAACGGCCATTCCCCTGCCGGAAAACTCCCTGGCAAAAACACTCCCCGCTTGCGCGCTTACGTTTTTGAAAGTTGTGCCGGTGTTTTCGAACAGCAGTAAAGGCTCTTTGTATCTAACTCGAGCCGCTTTCATTTCAATCAAGTCGTCAGGATGGCCATTCACAAGCAGGAGATCAGGATCGCCATCATTGTCGTAGTCGAAGAACTTCAGGCCCCAACCGCTTAGCAATTGAGTAGCTGGGGCAATTTCTCCTGGTTCGTCAGCAAAGGTCTGGTCTTTTTCGTTGTGGTAAAGACTAAAGAACTCCTGATCGATATTAGCTACGAACAAGTCTTGCCAACCATCACCATCGAAATCAGCAGCGTCAACACCCATACCTGAACGCGGTTTGCCGGCGTCGCTGTATGCAACCGCTGCCTGGAGACCGATTTCCTCGAATTTGCCTTGTCCCTTATTCAGAAAGAGGAAATTCGCAACTGTGTCATTCGCCACGAACAGGTCCATTAAGCCGTCATTGTTTATATCGGTGGCAACAACTCCGAACGACTTACCTGGTGAGCCCGCAATACCCGACTCTTTACTAACGTCGCTGAACCTTCCGTTCCCGTTGTTATGGAATAAATAGCTGGGCCGGGGTTTGAAGATTCTCGGTATGCAATAGTAGTTCTGGGTCATCGTCTGATCGACGCACAATCGGTGTTGCGACTTGTCAAACTGGACAAAGCTCGAAACAAACAAATCCAGCTTCCCATCATTGTCGTAATCGAACCAGACCGCGCAGGTGGACCAACCTTGCGTTGTCACACCTGCCTTATCAGTTATGTCCGTGAATGTTCCGTTCTTGTTGTTGTGATACAGAACGTTCGATCCGTAATTTGTCACGTAGAGGTCTTGCCAGCCGTCGCCGTCGTAGTCTGCCACTGCGACGCCCATACCGAATCTACCTCCTGCGAGTCCCGCTTTGTCGGTGACATCGGTGAAGGTTCCGTCGCGATTGTTTCGGTAAAGCGCATTTTTTAGAGGAGCCGCTGGTGAATAAAAATCGGAAGCGCCGCTATTCACCAGGAAGATGTCCATCCATCCATCGTTGTCATAATCGATAAAGGCGCAACCGGCACCGACTGTCTCAGGTAAAAATCGCTCAGCAGAATGGGCATTGTCATGAACCCACTTGATGCCACTGGTTTTGGCGGCTACCTCTTGAAAGGTGACACGCGAGCTCGTAGTAGCAGGGTTTCGTTGGGCGCGCGGGTACGAAGAGAACCCAAGGGTTAGAAGTGTCACGAGGACAACTGTGGAAACCTTTTTCATTGAATCAAGATTTCGGAATCGAGCCTGATCGGTTTCGTGTCGTTTCGTTGTTTCGTGGATCTAATCGGGCCGGATGGGCGTTACCGCATCCGATTCATTCTCCTGCGTCTTGCCTTCGCTTTTCAGCTTTTCGATGATGCGCATCTCTTCCTGCGCCCGTTGTGGGTCTTTCAAGCGCGCGTACAGAATCGCGAGATTGTAGTGGGCCTTAGAACTGTCGGGATTCAGTTTCACCCCAATCTCCAGTTCCTGCCGCGCACGCTGGTAATCTTTCAGTTTCAGGTAGACTGCTCCTAACGTGATATGCGCGTTAGCGAATGACGGGTCCAACTGAATGGTTCTTTGAAACACCTCGATGGCTTTTTGATCCGCCCCTTGTTCCTGCGCAATCACTCCAAGATAGTAGAGGGCCTCAGGCGAGCGCGTTTGCTTTTGAATAGCCTTCTCGAGCCAGACTTGAGCGTCGGCATACTTCTTTTGTTTCAGCAGCACGTAGCCGAGGTGCAACTGTGCCTGGACGTTGTCCGGCTGATGTTTAAGGCATGCGCGGAAATTTTCTTCTGCATCCTGGAGAACCGGTTTCTTCACGGTCAGCTGCACCATGCCAAGCACCAGATAGTAAGAAGGCTCGTCTGGCCGAAGTTCAATAGCTCTTTTCAGGGCGCCGATTGCTTCATCAACTAAATTCAATCCGAACGCAGCTAAAGCGAACTTATAAAGCCGGTCAGGTGAATCCCCGAGAAGACTTTGCGCCCGGCGGAGATAGTCCAGGGAAGTAGTAGCGTTTGATTTCGCGTGCGACACTCGAGCCATCCCCAGCAATGCGTCTGCATTGTTGTCCTGTTGCGCAAGTACGGCTAAATAACTCTTCTCGGCTTGATCGAAGTTTCCCTTCTTGAAATAAGCATCGCCCAACACAACGACCATCGGGACTGTGAGTGCACGCGATTGCCCTGCCTTTTCAAGAAAGGTGATGCACTCGTCATAACGTGCCTGAGAGAGCAACAGCCAGGCGAATTTGTAAGTCGCGTCAGCGTTCTCGGGATCCAACCGCAGGACTTCTCTTAATTCGATAGCCGTCTTGTCGGGCATACCTTTAAGTAGATAAAGGTAGGCCAGGTTCATATGTGCTCCGACTAATTGGTTATCGGCACGCACGGCGCGGGTGAACAGTGTTTCCGCATCATCGAGCCTGCCCTGCTTTGCGCGAATGGTGCCAAGTAGATCAAGCGCGGCGGCGTTGTTCGGCGCGGTTCTCAAGAGCGACTGAAGGTTCTTTTCGGCCTCATCGAGACGGTTATCGACGATGAACGCGGCGGCTTGCTCAAGCTTCTTGACGAAAGCTTCACTCTGCGCCGCAGCGTTGTGCGGCACGAGCAAAAGGAATAGAAAGGCGATTAATGTCCTATTCATGGCCGCTGGAGTTTCGTCCACGAAATCATACGACAACCAAACCGGCACATCGTTAACGCCGCGAGGCGGTACGAAAGTCCTTTTGATCGACTAAGCCTTGGCCCTCTTTAATCGTAACGATCTTGTTGACATTCGCGTTACTAACTTTGTCAGTCACACCGCCAGGCCAGCGAATCTCGATCAGATTAATCTTTGTTCTCTTCTCCAGGCCGAAATGCAGCCTGAGATCATTCTGCGAAATGTAACTTTCGCCGCTTCGTACCTCGTCGAGTTGCATCAAGTCACCAGACACGACTTTAACCCTTGCACCTATTCCGTCGCGATTACTCTTCACTCCTACCAGTTTTATCAATACCGAATTGTTTGTATTACCGCCGTCATTTCGAAGGATTTGAGGTGCTCCGTCGAGGTTGTTGACGACGATATCCACATCGCCATCGTTATCCAAATCTCCAAATGCGACGCCCCTGCCGGCGCGCTTCTCCTTGAACGGCGCGCCTAGTTGCTCGGCAATCTCACTAAAGGTCCCGTCCCGGTTGTTCTTGTGTATGAGATTGCGCTGATGAAAAGTCTGTAGCTGCGGATACACATGGCCGTTGGCGACGAACAGATCGACCCAACCATCGTTGTCGTAGTCAAAGAATTTCGTTCCCCACCCAACGTAAGGCAGACTGACGGCTGCAAGTTTTGCCGCATAAGAAACATCGGTAAAGGAGTTTGGTCCATCGCAGCGGTACAGCGTGTTGTAGTCGTCGTCAAAGTTGGTGACAAACAGATCCAGCTTTCCATCATGATTGTAATCGCCCAACGTCACACCCATTGATCCCTGCTCGCTCCCATTCTCATTAACGGCAGTTCCCGACTGAAACCCGATCTCCTTAAACGTGCCGTCACCGTTGTTGTGATATAGGAAGTTCGGCGTTGAATCATTCGCCACAAAAATATCAACCCAGCCGTCATCATCGAAGTCGCTACAGATGACTCCCATGCCGTAGTATCCGTCAGGATCCGACACCCCAGCCTTCTTCGACACGTCTGTGAATGTGCCATCGCCGTTGTTGTGGTAAAGCGAATCACCAACTCCAGGTAGACCTCTGGGGCCACACTGAACTGGTATACCCTTGTACTGACACAACCTGCCCTTTCCGAATTCGGGCAGGTTATTGAAATCAAAGTTAATGTAGTTGGCGACGAAGAGGTCCAGCTTTCCATCGTTGTCGTAATCGACAAACGAAGCCGCGGCGGACCAGCGCGGATCGCCAACTCCTGCTGTACGGGTCACATCTGTAAAAGTGCCATTCCCGTTGTTCTTAAAAAGTCTATTGGCACCTACGCACGTTACATACAAGTCGTCAAAGCCATCATTGTTGTAGTCGCCTACAGCGACTCCCATTCCCCAACCCACGTCGCCGACGCCCGCCTTGTCGGTTACATCCGTGAACGTTCCGTCAACGTTGTTGCGATAGAGAGCGCTCTTCGTTTTTCCCTTTGACTTGACTAAATCTACTGTCAAAGAGTTAACGAAATAGATGTCTTCATAACCGTCATTGTCATAATCCAAAAGAGCTACGCCACCGCTCATGGATTCCACAATGTACTTTTTCTCGGGCGATGAAATATGTTTGAAAGTTATGCCCGCGCTCTCTGTGACATCAGTAAACGTAATATCCTGGGGCTGAGACGTAAGGACAGGAACCGTGGCGTAAACCGCAATGAACGGAATGAGCAGGGACGAAACAAGCCAGACTCTGGTTAAACGGAAAACTGAGGACATCTTTGAATGTTACGGGCTTGTCTGACTTCGTTCTTTCGCCTTGAGTCGCTTGGAGAGCTCTAGCTGATCATCACCTTCTGCTTTTCGCCCTGCTGCCTGGTAGGCCCGGCCAAGTTGGAAATGGACACGAGCCTCTTCCGGCTGTAGCTTCGTTGCCATCTCGAGGCTTTGAATCGCACCCTTTACGTCTCCCTCTTGCAGCAGAGCTTTTCCCAGTTCGAAATGCGCATCTCCATAATCCGGTTTGGACTGAAGAACTTCACGCATCAGGGCAATGCCTCTTTTCGTCTGTTGTCGGGCAAACGAAACGTAACCAAGATTATACTTCGTCTGAACGTCGTTCGGGCTTACCATCAGTTCGCTTTCGAATTCGCGACCGGCCTCCTCGAGCTTTCCCATCTTCAAATAGATGACGCCTGAATAAAAATGTGCCAGCGGTATCTTCGAATCTAAGTTAATTGCAGTCTGTAATTCCTCGAGAGCCTTGGTCGGATTGTTTTTACTGTAGTACGCCTGACCCATCAAAATGTGAACCTGAGGGCTGTTGTCACCATTTGTCAACATTTTCTGAATCAGACCATCTGCAACATCGGTCTTTCCCTGTTTAATCATGGAAAGTGCGAGTGGGTAATACAACGCCACTTCACCAGGGCGCGCGGCTAACACTTGTTCCAATAATGCTGAGGCGCGTGCGTAATCCTCGATCATGAAGTAGCTCAACCCTAACCACTGTCGCACGGACAAGTTGTCGGGATGCGCCTTCAGTTCTCTTTCGAACGGAGCAATTGCGTCTTTGTACAGCTCAGATTTGAAACAAGCCAAACCCCAGTTGAAATCAAGACCCTCTTGTTCTGGGCTCCGCTCAGCCGCGAGTTGGAACTGCTGCGCTGCCCCCCGAAAATCCTGTCGCTCGACTCTCAATAAGCCGATATTGTTGTGCGCCCGGCCAATTACCTTCGTGTAAAAAGCAGCTTCTGAGGCCATTCTTTGCGTAACGTCGTCCGCCAGCGCTGGTCGCTCGGCAATAACGCCCTGGGCCGAATTCAACTCGGGAAACTTATTTTGTTCGGCGAGGTTTGCAGTGTTAAGGAAAACGTCAAGCTTAGCTTCGTTTCGTTTGAAGGCTTTGGATTTTAGATCCGCCGAAGTCTGCAACTCTTTCCGGCCCTCCTCGACACGGCCGACTTTGATCAAAGACTGGCCCAGCCTGTAATGCACGTTCGTGACTTGATAGTCGTTGTGGGCCAGATCGGGATTTAACTCCACGGCCTTCCTAAATGATTCGATTGCCTGTTCATACTTTTCCAATGCTTGATACGCCTGACCAAGGAAAAAGTACGGGTCGGGATTACCAGGCTGAATCCGCCTGGCGTTTTCTAACGGCCCCAAAGCTTCGTTCCATTTCGCTTCAGTGACATAGACGATGCCGAGGTAATAGTTGCCGTAAAATTCATCAGGGTTATTTGCCGACTCGAGCTTGAACTCCTGCTCAGCATCAGCCAGTCTCGCAGCGCCTTCTTTAAGCAAATAGGTTAGGCCGAGATGGTAATGAACGCGGGGAAAGGTTGTATCCAGTACGACCGCGCGTTTGAACTCTTCTACAGCGGCGTTTAAAAATCCTGTCTCACGGTATGCCCTACCGATCAAGACTCGCAAAGGGGCTTTATCTCCCAGCTTCACAATCAACTGGTCATAGAGGTTTTTTGCTTGAGCAAATTTGTTCTGCCTGAGAAATGCGAGTCCAAGCGTGTATGCAACGTCGTAATCGCCCGGGCGTAGTTTTAGAGCCTGACCAAGCTCGTCTTCCGCTTTCGGGAAGTCACCAAGCATGAACTGAGTCTTTCCTAGCATGTGGTGGGCGAACGAATTCTGCGGCGTCATGGCAAGAGCTTTAGTGAGCGGTTCAATAGCTTTCTGGTATTGACCGACGTAAAAATACGCTATCGCCAGTTCCACCAGGACCTCAGGCGAGTCACTCCGATAAGTCACGGCTGTCTCGAGCGCGGCAACGGCGCCTTGATAGTTCGCCTGTGCTGTGTAAATCGCCCCCAGCCTCTGATATCCCTCAACAAGTATGGCTACGTACTCAGCCTCAGCGGCAACGAGATTGCCGGCGCGATGGTGCGCTTCCGCTGCTTCGTAATGTTGCCGAATTGAATCACGAGGTAATTGAAACGGTAATAGGAGCAGCGAAAGGAGAAGACAGGAAACTCGCGAGTGCATTGCAAGAGTATTACATTGCGAATTGCCAATCGCCAATTGCCGACTAGTTATAATTAGCCGCAGATGAACGAATCGCCAGGATCGACAATTGGCCACCGGCAATGAAAGAAACGGAGGGCCATAACCACGGCCCTCCATCTTCAGTTAATCTGCTGAACGAGTTCAGAAGGTGAACTTAAAGCCGAACTGAATCTCGCGCGGTCCTCGTGTCGATGTGGCACGACCGAATCCAGGATTGCTGAAGTTGTTCTCAATTCCGCCGCCAGCAACACTGAGATTGTGTGCCCTAAAGTTCGTGTGGTTGAAAACATTGAACATCTCAGCTCGGAACTGAAAGCCATAACTCTCTTTTATTCTCCAGTTCTTTGCTACTGAGAAGTCGATGTTGCTTATCCCAGGTCCGCGAACATCTCCACGTTTCAGATTACCGAATGTTCCGGAGGCAGGGATCTTAAATGCCGCCGGATTGACGATGGCCATAGGATCACCAGTGATATCCAGATAAAGCGGTACTCCCGAAACGAGATCCGGACGTTGGCTTCCTGCGCCTTGAAGGCCAGCCGTATTCACTCCTGAGAAGATGTTAAGAGGCGTACCGCTGTAGAACGAGGCAATGGTATTCAATTGCCAGTCACCCAAAATCGCACTTCCGGCATGGCCGAGGTTCTTAAAGGACGGCAAAGCGTAGATCCCGTTAAAAACAAACGCGTGCCGGCGATCAAGGTCAGAATATCCCTTGTCGATGTCGTAGTCGAAGACGTCGGTGGTTTGACTGATGAAAGACTGAGTCGGGACATTGCTGATGGTCCTTGACAGCGTATAAAAAGCCTGGAATGCCAAACGATCCGTAAAGCGGCGGTCAACAGTAATCTGAAGCCCGTGGTAACTGGAGTCGCCCGTGGACTCGTCCCTGGTTACGCTGTTTGTAAAGTTGAATCTTCGGGTTGAAGCATCAGCAGAGCTTCGAGTTCCTGCGGCTACAGCTGCACGAGCGCTCGGAATTACATCGTTGTAATTACCATTGATAAAGCGCCAAATGTGCAGACCATGATTGCCGACGTAAGCAACCTCAGCCACTGTATTCTTCATGATCTCGCGAGAGACCGTTACATTCCATTGCCAGCTTTCAGCGGGTCTGAAGTCTGGATCAATCGAGTTTATTCCACCCAAACCGGCCGTAGCGGTTTTTAATCCTGGGTTGATCGTATCGAGACTTCGACAGGTTGGGCAATCTGATAACAAAACTGCCTGATCATTCCAACCTGAGTCAACCACCGTATTCCACGGCGGATTATTCGCCAACCGAAGCAGACCCGAGATCACGTTTGCTCTACTCATATACCGACCGGCGCCAAGTCGCAGCGCCATCTTGCCATCACCCTTAATATCCCACGCCACACCCATCCGGGGCTGGAGCCCGCCATAATAAGTGTTCACCAAAGCTCTTGGCAGCCCGGCAGCGTCCGCTTGATCGGCTCTCACAAAGCCGCTATTCAGGTTGTGTCCGTCATACCGCTCGGGGATCCAGTTAGTGATACGGTTATCGTCAGCGAAGGCCGGTGGGATAATTGAATATCGCAGACCCAAAGTCAGCGTGACGTTGGGGCGCATCTTCCAGACGTCGTTTCCGTAAAACTCGAGGTCGTGCCAGCGACCCAGCGTTGTGTCCTGACGCTCGAATTCGGTGTATTCAAGAATTGGGAGGTCCTTCAGCAGCAACTCGGCAATTGCATTGCCTGTTTTGTGGCCATCCTGCTGAACTGTATAGATTCCGCTACCACCGTTTGGCTGCTCATTTTTGATGTTATGGCTGAAGAGTCCGCCGAATTTCAGATCATGATTACCCCATACCTTAGAGAAGTCATCCTTCCAGGTGAAGAGGTCCTCATGATTCTGCCACGGCGCCTGATGCCAGAGATTGCCAATGCCGCCTGCACCCCAACCGACAGTCGGGAAACCGGTACCTTCAACTCGTGGGAAGACAGTCGGCATCAAAGACGCAACCTTCTCATTGAGTGCTTCGCCTCCCGGACTCGTCGTGATGAAGATGTCATTACCAGCGCGTGAGAACTGAAATTCGTTGACCGCGGTCGAAGTTAACGTATTGGTTAACTTAATGGAGAAACTCGAGCTGGGTTGGTCCCAATCAGAAGATAAGGTCGGAAACGGAGTGTCTCCCCAGAAGTTGCCTGAAGCCACGCCGTGTGTCCAGGTCTCATTTATGTAACGCACCATCAGGTTCATCTTGCTGGTTAAACTCACATCGCCGCGAATGAGATCCTGACGCGTATTGACGGGCTGCAAAGGCGCTGAGACCCAGTTTGTGCCAAGGGGATCCGAGGGATTGTTGGGATCGGGGAAAATTCCCATTAGCGCCAGTCCCACCGGACTGAGCCGAGCGGTTGGAATTTTGTTATTGGGAAACGGCTGGCACGTGGCCGCACTGAATATTCGATTGCCATTCGCATCTTTAGTGCAGGTAACCGGATCCCAAGGCCTTGCATTGCCGCTTACATTCGTCGCGACCGCTCCGCTAAAATCGCCCATTTTTTCGGCGATGGTGGGAACGTGGCCGGTCAGCGCGGTACCTCGTCGCTCGCGACGCCACTCCTCAGACCAGAAGAAGAATATTCTGTTCTTAATAATCGGACCGCTGAAATTGCCGCCGAAGTTTTTATACTTCAACTGTCCTTTCGGCTGACCAGAGCTATTGAGGAAAAAATCATTGGCGTTGAGACGATCGTCGCGCAGAAAGTAAAAGCCGGCGCCATGAAACTGATTGCCGCCGCCTTTAGTGACAAGGTTGATCACGGCTCCCTGAGCCTGGCCGTACTCTGCGCTGAAGCTATTGCGCTCGACTTTGAACTCTGCAATTGAATCAATGGAAGGAAACACCAGAAGAGTGGCGTTTGAACCAACGTCCATATTGTTAACGCCGTCAACAGTCCACATGTTGGCGTTCGACTGGTTTCCATTCACGGACACGTCCACGTGAGAATCAAGGCCGGTGCCACGAGTGCCAAACGCACCAGACTCATTGGGCGCCGACAACCCGGGAACGAGCGTCACCAGGGCGGCATAGTTGCGACCGTTCAGTGGCAGCTCGGTCACCTGCTTTTCTGAAACCAGAGTGTTCACGTCTCCACTCCGTGTTTCCACCGGTGTGGTGTTACCTGTAACAGTGACGGTTTCAGTGACCTGACCAAGTTGTAGATCCAGGTTCACTACCCTGTTTTCAGCAACGTGTAAATCAATGCCCCCCGCAACTAACTTTTTGAAACCTTGTGGAGATGTACTGACGGAGTAACGACCAACCGCTAAACTCGGAGCCGAATAAAAACCGTTGTCATCGGTCATGACAGTACGGGATGCTCCGGTTCTTTCCTCAGTGATCGTAACTTCAGCCTTTGGGACTGCAGCACCCTGCGGATCGCGCACGTAGCCACTGATATTTCCCACTGTGCTGGTCTGGGCATTTACTCCTGCCACCAACCCCACACTCAGAAGGAACAAAACAACTGTAAGTCCAAACTTCTTCGACATAACGAACCTCCTCAGCGTTACGCTATATTCGGCCGCCGTACGCTAATGCCCGAAAGATTTAGTTCCCTTTCATGACCATGTATCTGGTCCTGGACCAAGGAACTCCCCCTTCACGGGTCAATCTGCTTTCGGACTACTGAAAAGTTGCAGAGACGAGTTCTCAGTTATGACTGAGACTCAGTTGAAAATGCCGGACAAAAAGCTCGTTGGAAAATCACCCGGACCTTCCGACGCAAACAACATTCCTGCCCGTTACCAATAACTAACTTACCTAACAGAAGGTGGTTAGAAGATTGCCGATGAAGAAGCACCCCAGGCGAATCCAAGATTTCGCTAAATCTACAGAATAATGAAGTTTTTTTTGCTCGTGACGTTTAGGTACTTTGTTGTAGTACTGCGCAAAAGGATATATTACGATTTTCGTTTCTTGTCAAGAGATTCTTGGGCGATCGGGAGAGTTTGAGTTCGGAGATGGACGCGAATTTGATTGCTAATACCAGGCTGGTCGATTGATGTACCGGATCGTTGTCTTCTGGTTTGCTACTGCATTGTCCTCGAAGCATAACGGGACTATACTCCGACTTGTCGATTACAACCTGTAATGGAGACTCGTCTGACGAAAGTAGCTATGAGACAGGCGGTGATGTCCCTCGCGGCCTTTCTGGCGTTCGCAATTCCCTGCCTGGCGCAACTTCCCCCCGGTCCGCCGGCTAATCGTACTAATCCAGATCGCGAACGCCAACAAGATATGAATCGGCGCGAGATGCTACTCCGGGGATATGGTCTTGAACGAGCAACACCGGACGACCGAAAAGAAATTCAGGCCTTGGCGGAACAGGTTCAACAAGACTTCCAGCGCATCCTGATCCTTCACAACGAGATTGCCCGAGCGATTTCCGGTGGCAAAGAACTCAATTACGGGTTCGTTTCGGATGCGACAGGAGAGATTAAAAAGCGAGCGAGCCGACTCCAGGCCACTCTATCACTTAAGCCGCCGGACGATCAGAATGCAGAGAAACTGCGAGTACCGGATGATACGCAACTGAAGGATGTCCTAATCATTCTTTGTCATCAAATCAAGAACTTCGTTACTAATCCCGTTATCGAAAATCCTGGAACAGTAAACGGCGAGCAGCTGAACAAAGCGCGCGGAGATCTTCAGAGCGTTATCGATCTCACTTCGCGGATTAAACGAACCGCAGAAAACCTGGGCAAGAGTCACAGATAGTCAGTTGTATCTTTCCAAGTTCGTTCACTCAATTTCAAAACGCGTGCTCTCACTAGCAACCGACTTTGAATTGCGATCCATCGCTGTCACCTTCAGGAGATAGCGCCCGGCCGGCAATTGCTTTAGCGACAAGTCGGCTGCATAGGGAAGTTTCTTCACGTCAGGAATTCCTTCAGTAGATACGCTCCGAAGTGACGTTGTTATGACGGGTTGATCGGATCTGACAACCTGAATCTGAACTGCGATATCCGGGGGCACGTTTGACTGTGTATAAATAAACAACAAAAAGCGGAGAAATGAATTGCGTTTGAACCGGTGATCCACTCTAACAACAACTCGGTCCTGCGTGTTTTGAGAGTCATTAGGCGGACCACCAGATTTCGCGGGTACTCCCATCATTCTCTCGCTAACGATAAGACTGCTTAGGACAATCTTGTGCGTCGACAGATCAGGTATTTCGATCCATTGGCGAGTGCTCCCGATGTTCCCACTCTTCTCGTCGCGCACGGCGATGCGCACCTGGTACAGTCCAGGCGGCAATGTTAAGGGATAGTTGTAAACAATATCAGGCGTGGCGCTCGAATCTGTTTCTCCAGTTGGAGCGTGAACAGTCAACCGTTCGCTAAAACCTCCCCCAGCTTTTCCCTGATCGTCGTACACGGAACCAACAACTTGAACAACTCCCGTACGTCTATCCTTATCGTCCTCGAAAGTAATTGCGCTGCCGCTCACCTGTAAGGCAACGTTCATTGTCTGCTTGTTATCCCCAGTCATAGTCCACGTTAAACTCGACGAGACCGGCAGTCCCCGATCAGCAAATGGCGCAATAATGGCTGCGCGAAGTTTTGCCTCATTCTTATTGGAACTCGAGTCATCGGCGGTTCCGGCGCCGCTATCTTTTTCTCGCTTCGGAACAGTAGAACGCTCGAAGTCGAAAAACCCCTTACGAACCCGTACAGTCAGGTCTGGCCGGCCCACTACGTTCACCTCGAGGTGGTGAAACCGCTCGGTCTTACCATCAATTGATTCGGGTCGCCACGCCAGCAAGTAATAATTGGACGTCTCGTTCAGCGCGTAACTGACGCCGGCATCCAAGGCATTCGTGTTAAAGATTGCACGCCCGCCGGTGTCACTCGCCAGAGCATTCATTGCGTCTTGCGACTCGACTAGTTCACGACTTGCGATACTCTGCAAACGTCCCGACGGATCGGACGGTGTGTCAGTGCTCGCATCCGTCAAAGTAGCGATGAGTCCTCGGGTGTCGATGGAATAGATCACTACGCTGTTGTGCGCCGCCAGGCTGGTGACGTGACGCACCTGCTCGCGATTGATTGAGTTTTGATCATCGAGGAAGAATCCATCCGACAAGAAAAACAGTAATTTCCGTCCAGGTAAGGCAGCAGCAGATCTCACGAGACTCTCGAGTCCGAAGAGTGACTGTGACGCGATTGTGGCAGCTTGTTGCAGAATCGTATGTGCCCGATCTCTTACGTGCTGTTCTGCACGTCCTCTCGGGACACCTCCCGGAGCGGCGATAGTCGACAGGGCAGGCAGGTCCTTCATAATCTGTTCGACAAAAACATCAATCACGTCTCGATTGTTACGCTCAATCGCCAACGCCTGATACTCCGTCATGGCCGGCCGTTCAGTGTCACCAACGGAATAAGGTCTGGCCTTTAACCGTTCTATGGCTGCGTGCAAAACGGTTTTGTTGTCCGTGAGTTGCTGCAAGAAACCGATTTGACCGCTCGTGGAAGCGATCCCTGCCTCATCGTTTTGTCGCATCTCTTCGTCAACATACTTGAGCAATACTTTGCGAGCCGAAACAAGATTATTGGGGGACAGATGTAGATCGTCGACGTAGAAGAAGATGACTCGGCCGCGGTCGAGATCTGCGGGGACAGGAGCATTAATGTCTTTGACTGACCTCAAATTGCGAGCGGCGGCGAGCTGCGATTCTTCGTTCGCACTACCGGTTGAAACTAGCTCGAAGAAACTAATCGGACGGGGCTTTCCATCAATATGAAGCTCAAAGTCTTGAGGGCGTAATCCAGTTACAAACTTGCCTTGTTTGTCAAAAACCATAACGTCAGTCTGCACAAGCTGCGTATTGATCCGGACGACGGTTTCTGCTTGCTCAGGAGGAGACTGAGGCGTCTGACTGACGACGGCCGCCGCCGCCATCGCATAACTACACAGCATCACTACCAATCTCGTAATCGCCATCGGTTCTCCTCGAACCATCTTATGATGACGGCGGAGTTAATGACATCCTTGTGAGAGTTAGTCCGGGGCCCGTCTGCGTCATTGGCGATGCGGGAGCTAGCTCTACGCAATGAATTGGCTTTTTACGTTACTGAAACAGATGCAAACTTGCTTGCTAAAACAAGACTGAGCGCGCCCATGAGTGTGGGCTCGGGACCGAGGGTTGAAGCAATGATTCGCGTCGAAGGTAAACCACGGCAGATCGTCGCTTCGACTGTGCTGCGAATGTCGGCGGAGATCACGGGCCAGGCTCGCACGATTGGACCACCCACGATCACAGCCTCGGGCGCGAGACCGCGGATCAAGTTGGCAATGCCGATACCAAGATAGTAAGCAGTCTCCTTAAGGGCAGTTCGTGCAGCGCCTTCACTTCGCAAACCCTGCTCGACAAATTCAGCGAAGTTTATGTTCTGACCTCCATTCGAGCCACGCGATAGGCTCCTGTAGCGCGCGAGTGCGGAACGTTGCGACGCAAAAGCCTCCCAACATTCACGACTGCCGGAAGCACAAGGCACCGGCGCTCCCTGGCCAATCGTCATATGTCCGAACTCACCCGCGGCTCCGTTCTCGCCACGATAAACCTGCCCATCAAACACGATTCCGGTGCCGACGCCATCCTCGACGAGAACGAGAATAAAATCTCGCACTTCACGAATCTCCGGTCTGCCAAACCAGAGTTCCGCGTGGGCAGCGGCATTGGCGTCATTGTCCATCGTCACCGGCAAACCAGTCGCTGCCCTGATCTCCCGCGCAAGCGGTAAATTGCGCCACTGGAAGGTTGGCACAAACAACTCCTCCCCTCCAGGATCGACCAGGCCCGGAAGACTGATTCCGATTCCCTCAATCGTTCCGTGGTTTCTTCTAATGAGCCGTCGAGCGCGATCGATAATTTTTTTCGTCGTATATTCAGCGTCAGGATGAGTTTCAAACTTCTCCTGCTCCAGCACTCCGCCGGCAAGATCGCTCGTGGCAACGATCGTGCGCGTCGTTCCGATGTCTACGCCGATGGCGACTGCATTGGCCGTCCGGAGCGACAGAAGGATAGGGGGCCGGCCGCCAGTGGATTCGCCGCTCACTTCCTCGATGAGTCCGTCGCCTCGCAGCTCCTCGACGATCAGGGAGACGGTCGAACGTTGCAGCGCGGTTTCGTGTGCGATCTCGGCGCGGGAAATCGGGCCGCGTTCACGCACGTAATTCAGCACGATCTGGCGATTGATATCGCGGATCGTGTTGGAGCGCGCTACGTTTGCTTTTTTTAAGTCGATTCGTCGCATATAACAAGGCCGCCGAATGATGCCACAAAAATCACAGGCGGCGCATTAAAACGGACGCATTTATTCTTTTTATGGTTTTTATAGCCTTCAAATATGGGCACGGTGATACTGGTCCCACACAAGTGGGAGGTCTGGTATGTTCGTAGGGCTCAACCTAATATTGCTGTTTGGATGACTTATGAAGGGCTGGCAACCTTTGCCGGCTCGTTGCGGCTGAACACGATCGGCTCCTGCGTAGTGACTCCCTTTCCTTCCTGGACCACCACGAATTGGTTGGGTTTGATGTTTTGGATTGTTTCCTTCTGACCTCCCGGCCACGTGATCTCGAGGTTGAGAGTTGTTCCTTCTTCCGGCTTGCCCAGGCCAAACGTCAACGGCAACTCCGACTGCGAACAGTAACTCGAACCAGTCCGTACCACGCCGAACATCGTTCGCCCCTTCGACGTTTTCACAACCACTTTCGCACCGATGCCGTCGCGATTCGCTCGCGTGCCGACCGTTTTTACACGCAGCAGATCATTTTGATTTGCGTTGTCGTTGCGCAACAGGCGCGCTGGCCCATTGTTGGTCGTGACCAGCAAATCCAGATCGCCGTCGTTATCGAAATCGCCATAAGCCGCGCCGCGCCCGACGATCGCGCGGGTCAGAGCACGGCCGACTTTTGCCGACACTTCTTCAAACTTCTTTTTGCCGCGATTGCGGAAGAGGTGCGGCGGCTGAGCGTACTTCACCGTCGGTTGGACCACGCTGATATCGTCGGACACATGTCCATTGGCCGCGAAGATGTCGAGCATCCCGTCCAGATCGTAGTCAAAGAAGAAACATGCAAACGTGAGCGACTGCGCCGACATCTTTCCGATCCCGGAAGCGGGTGCTTCGTCGGTGAACAGTCCGGAACCGTCGTTGTGATAAAGCGCGATGCTTTCGTTGGTGAAGTTGCCGATGACGACGCTTTGCTTGCCTGAGCCGTCGTAGTCAGCCGCGTCAACGCCCATTCCGGCACGAGCGGTGCCCGACTCACTGAACGCAACGCCCGCGAGCACGGCGTTGTCGGTGAACGTGCCGTTGTGGTTGTTGCGATAGAGCTTGTTCGGTTCGGTGTCGTTGGCGACGAAGAGGTCGAGCCAGCCGTCATCGTCGTAGTCCAGCAACGCAACGCCCAGGGTTTTACCGGCCGCGTCATTGAGACCGGCGCGCGCAGTGACGTTATCAAACGTGCCGTTGCCGCGATTTCGATAGAGCGTCGGGCTCTGGCCTTTGTACGTTTGCGGCGTGCAATACGATTTGTTCTTCCCGTCGAGCGAGCAGGTCTGATCGGTTTGTACTGACCACTCGACATAATTCCCGACAAACAGATCGAGCTTGCCATCGTTATCGAAGTCGAACCATGCGGCGCTGGTTGAAAAGCCGGGGTCGCCGACGCCCGCTCTGCTCGTGACGTCGGTAAACTTCCCGCCGGTGTTCCGGAAGAGATGGTTTGGACCAACGCAGGTGATGTAGATGTCGTCGTTGCCGTCGTTGTCGTAATCAGCCACGGCGACGCCGATGCCGTACATCTCGACGCCAAGACCGACTTGTTGAGTTACATCGGTGAACGTGCCGTCTTTGTTGTTGTGGTAGAGGGCGGGGAAGGACTTGCGCTTCTTGTTCTCGGGCCAGTCCATTGAATTGATAAGCAGGATGTCCTGCCAGCCGTCATTGTCGTAATCGAGAAACGCGCAACCGGCGCCGATCGTTTCGGGGAGATACTTCTTGCCAAAGGCGCCGCTGTTGTGTTTGAAACGTATGCCTGCTTGTGCCGTGACGTCGGTGAATTCGATCGCGCCGGAGGGGCGTGGCGGTGTCGGGCTCGGCGATGGTGATGCAACTGCGGTTTGTTCGTTGGGTTGGTTCGCAACCGGCGCCACCTGAGCTGATTGTTTACATCCAGCAAAGAAAACCAGGCACACCAAAAGCGAGAACAAATTGATTTGGTTTTTCAATCCTGTTTATCTTGTCAATCCTGTCTAAGTTTTTGCTGGTCTTCGTGACTCCAACCAGATCTCGATCAGCATCGCTGTTGGTCCAACGATGAACAGCGCATACAGCGGCGCGTACACCACCTGATTCAGTCGCAACAACATCTCGACGAACGCCACCAGAAAAACGACGATGCATTGCCACTTCGTCGATTTCACCGTCGTCTTTGGATCGGTCACCATGAAGAACACGAA
>DASSEB010000122.1:0-4471 GCA_035696765.1 Pyrinomonadaceae bacterium
AAACAACACGGGTGGGCTTTTCGGAGATCTGGGATCATTCGGCTTCGGTAATCCGGTGACGCGCACAGGACTCGATCAGAAGTACACGTCTGCTTCTGCCAACGCGACGAAGCTCTTCGGCGATCACAATCTGAAGTTTGGTTGGAACTTCCTGCGGACGAGAGTCGACGGCGATGAGTCACAAGTGTTGCAACTCCAACTCTTCGCCACCGTTCCTGACTTCATCGCGTTTGGACCAGTCAACGCAGGGTTCTTTACCGTCACGACTGCGGGTGGCCTGACGCCCGCAGCCAACGAGATTCACCTGCGCAACAACTACAACGCATTCTTCCTCCAGGACGATTGGAAGTTTTACCCGAAGCTGACATTGAACTTCGGCATGCGTTGGGACTACGACTCCGAGTTCGTGAGGAAGGAAAACTTTTCGCCGCGTGTCGGCTTCGCGTGGGCAGCAGCTTCGAAGACCGTTGTGCGCGGACATTTCGGGATCTTCTACGATCAGTTTCGACTTGGTCTCGTCCGTGACGTGCCTACTTTCGGCGGCGCCGATCGACGTGTGGTCCAACCATTTTCGTACCCCCGCGGGTTCTTCGGGGTTCCGACGCTCGCTCCCGCGGCGATCAATGCATCGCTATTTCCGGGCGGACTCTGCATCTCTCCGAATCTAACCGATGCGCAGATCGCCGCGGGCAACATCGCGTGCCCATTCTCACCGGGACTTTTTATCGGCATTGATCGACTCAATAACGTAGTCGCTCCGGGACATGCATTGATTCCTGCGAATGCTGTGATCAATATCGGCAACATTCAGTCATTGTCAGGCCTGACTCCCGATCAGTATCTGCTTCAGGCCGCGGCCGCCGTCGGCAAAGCACCGGGCTTCTTCTTCTGGGGACCTTTCGGCGCGCTCTCGCATAACGCGATTCCCGCACAACTGTTTCCCACCGATATCGATCGAAGTTTCAAAACTCCGTTTACGAGCAGTTTCAGCATCGGCGTGCAGCAGGAGATCAAGAACGTCGTCATCGAAGCTGATTTCTATCACCGCCAGATGAATAACTTACTCGGCATTCGCGAAGCGAACATTTCATTTGCTTCGCGCGCTGCGAGCCGGCAATTCCTGCCGCCATTCACGGCTGGCCCAATCCGAACGTTTGGTCCATGGTATGAAGGTACCTACAACGGCTTCGTGATCAGTTTCACCAGGCGCTTTGCGCGGCGTTTCATGTTGAGCGGTAACTATGCTTTCGCAGACGAGACTGATAATCAGTTGGGTATCGACACGCTGCCGTCCGATAGTTTCGTAGGCATAGCGCCGGCCGTGACTGAGACCGGCACCGGTAGAGCGAATCAAAGCGGCTCATTCGTGCGCGCGAATGGACGTTTCGTCGCGCAGGCAGGCACATTCGTGAATGGACCTGATCTGGACAAAGGGCCATCGGACCTTTCAGTGGACCACACGTTCCAGCTTAACGGTTTATTGGAGCTGCCGTGGCGTTTTCAGGTGAGTGGCATCTTTCGCGCGCAGAGTGGGTTCCACTTTAGCCGCCAGGCGATTGCCCTCGAAGATCCCGACGGCGACGGCACGTTCAACACGATCGATCATGGCCCCGGTCGCAATGCGTTTACGGCTCCGCCTTTCGTCAATCTCGATTTGCGGGTCGGGAAGCAGTTCAATCTCAGTGAGCGAGTCAAGCTGCAGGCGCTGTTCGAGTTTTTCAACGTGTTCAATCGCCAGAACGCTGCTGCTGTCGAAACCCGGCAGAACCTTGTTAACAGTCCATTCGGCTCACTCAGGCAAGTGCTTCCCGGACGTGAGGGGCAGGTGGGCGTACGACTCGAGTTCTAGGCGCCTTTGCACGAAACATTTTTCTCGCGCAAACGCGCGAAGGATGCAAGGTGCAAAGCTCTACCGCGTTTCCAGAGTTTTCTTTGCACCTTTGCACTCTTTGCGCCTTTGCGTGAAAGCTCTTATCTGTTAACCATGCACATACTAAAACTTACCTTCGCATCTCTTCTCCTGCTCTCCATAACGGTTGTCACTCACGCGCAAGGCACGCGGTTGCTGCGCCACCCGACAGTCAGTCGCGACTCGGTGGCGTTCGAGTACGCGGGCGACTTGTGGGTCGTTTCACGCAGCGGTGGAGCAGCGCGCCGCTTAACTGCGACTCCCTCGTTCGAAATCGATCCATACTTTTCGCCCGACGGTTCACAGATCGCCTTCACCGCAACAGTCGCGGGAAACACTGACGTCTACGTCGTACCGGCGAGCGGCGGCGATCCCAAACGACTGACCTACCATCCTGCGATCGATCGTGTTCGCGGCTGGAAGCCCGACGGCAAAACCATTGTCTTCGCGTCAAACCGAACGGGCGCGCCGCAGCAGTCTTACATGCAGCTTTGGACCGTGAGCGTGGACGGTGGTCTACCTGACATGCTGCCGATGCCACGCGCGTTTTTCGGCGCCTACTCACCCGACGGTACACGCATGGCCTATGAAGAGTTCTCGACTGCTTTCGTACCGGAGTGGTTTGAGACGAGCATGTGGCGGCACTACCGCGGCGGACGAACACATCCGATCTCGATCATGAACCTGTCAGACTACTCTGTACAGAAACTTCCCTGGACCAACAGCAACGACACCTTTCCGATGTGGCTTGGCAATACCGTTTACTTCCTCTCGGATCGCGACCACACGGTAAATCTGTTTGCTTATCGATTCGATACAAAGCAGTTGACGCAGCTCACACATCACGACGACTTCGACGTGATGACTGCTTCGGCGGGCGCGGACGCAGTTGTCTATGAGCAGGCGGGTTATATCTATCTGCTCGACGCAAAGTCCGGCAAAGCGCAGAAGCTCAACATTGAAGTGACTGCTGATCTTCCGTGGACACGTCCGCAGTTCAAGAAAGTGGCAAGCATGATCCGCAACGCCACGCTCTCTCCGACCGGGACACGCGCCGCCTTTGAGGCTCGCGGCGAGATCTTCACCGTGCCTGCAGAGAAAGGCGATTTCCGCAATCTCACACAGAGTTCGGGCGCGCACGATCGTGGTCCAGTGTGGTCGCCTGACGGGACCCACGTGGCCTGGTTCTCTGACGCAAGCGGCGAATATCAACTGATGATTGGCGAACCCACGGGCGTCACTCCGCCGCGCGCAGTCTCTCTGCCGGCGAATGCGTTCTACGACAGCGCAACGTGGTCCCCGGACGGCACGCAGATCGCACTCGAGGACAATCACAACAACCTCTGGGCCATTGAAGTAGCGAGCGGCGCCGCGACGAAGATCGACACCGACAACTATCCCGATCCGATCAGGCAGTTCAATCCAGCCTGGTCTCCGGATTCAAAGTGGCTCACCTATTCAAAGAACCTTCCGAGCCATTTGCGTGGGGTCTTTGTTTATTCGTGGGCGGACAAGAAGGCGTACCAGGTTACCGATGGTCTCGCCGATTCCATTTCTCCGACTTTTGATGCGGGTGGGAAGTATCTCTACTTCATGGCGAGCACCAACTATGGGCCAAGCACTGGTTGGTTGGAGATGAGTTCACTCGATCGACCTGTGCGCCGTGCGATTTATCTCGTCGTACTGAATGCAAGCGAGCCGTCGCCCCTTTTGCCGGAAACGGGAGACGAGCCGAAGCCGCCGAGTCCGGAGACTCCGCAACCAAAACCCGATCCGAACGCAAAGCCCGTAGTTCGCATCGATCCGGCCGGTATCAGCCAGCGGGTACTCGCCGTGAATATACCGCCCGGCGACTACAACAATCTTATCGCCGGCACGGTCGGAACGTTCTTCTACACGGAACCGATGCCGGGTGGAGCGCCGGGAACACTTCGTTTGCAACGTTATCAACTGAAGGAACGAGCGGCCGCGCCGTTCCTCGAAGGCAGCATCCGTTCGTATTCAATCTCAGCCGACAAGAAGAAGTTGCTCTACCAGGCGGGCGATGGCCAGAACCGTTGGGGCGTAGTCGCGACTGAGCGGCCGGCTAAAGTCGGAGATGGACCACTGAACGTGGCGCAACTCGAAACGAGAATCGATCCGCGTGCGGAGTGGGCCCAGATATATCGTGAAACATGGCGTGTTCAACGCGACTATTTCTACGATCCAAAAATGCACGGCGCTGATTGGCAGGCCATTTACGAAAAGTACAAGCCGCTGCTCGCTTTCGTGGGCCACCGCGCCGATCTCGGCTATGTGATCGCGTCGATGGGTGGCGAGCTCACAGTGGGCCACTCGTATTTGACTGGGGCCGGTGATGTTCCCAGTGAAGATCCAGTGTCAGTTGGTCTGCTTGGAGCTGATTTTGCGATTGAGAATGGACATTACCGGATCAAACGCATTTACACTGGCGAGAACTGGAACCCCGATTTGCGCGCGCCGCTCAGCGCGCCGGGAATTCAAGTAGCTGAAGGTGACTACCTGCTTGAAGTAAACGGACGATCACTCGCGCCGCCAACGAAT
>DASSEB010000123.1:0-7364 GCA_035696765.1 Pyrinomonadaceae bacterium
TGTGCTTCGCTCCGCTCAGCGCTTTGCCCCTGGCTACCTTTTTTCGCGCCTTCGGCGCTGTGCTTCCGCTCAGCGCTGGCCCCTGGAATCTTCAGAACAATCATGTAAACGGTGTAATCTGTGGACAATTGCTTGTTTAGGTTTTCCGTTTTGGCAAATGAATCACTGAAAACACGACTCGTCGGAGGCGTCGAAAAACGCGAGATAAAGATTGTCGAGTACGATCCGAATTGGCCCAAGCAGTTCGAGGCGCACGCCAGGATCATCGCCGGCGCGCTTGGTGGCGCGGCGTTGCGGATCGAGCATATCGGGTCGACATCAGTCCCCGGGCTCGCGGCCAAACCGATCATAGACATTCTCGTCGTCGTCCCGAATTCGGCGGATGAGTCTTCCTATCTGCCGCAATTGGAAGCCGCCGGGTATGTCCTGCGCGTGCGGGAGCCCGAATGGAACGAACACCGGATGTTCCGGACTCCTGAAAAGGACGTCCACATCCACATATACTCGACCGGCTGCCGGGAGATTCAACGAAACCTGACCTTCCGCGATCGCCTTCGCAACAACATCGAAGACAGACGTCGCTACGAACACACTAAGCGCGAACTAGCCGCGAAAGAGTGGTCGCACATGGACGCCTACGCTAATGCCAAAACCGAGGTGATCGAAAGCATTATCGCCGCGTCACAGGCGAAATTTCGCACATAAAAGAGCTACAAATGCCTTAATATGTCGCGCACGGATCTCCGAATCTTTGTAGGCGGAGCGGCCCCGATGAAACAATATGGCTGGCCGATATTAATTACTGTACTGTCGATCGTGCTGGCGGGCGTCCTTATTACTAAACAGACGCCCGCGCAAAACGATTGGACCGATCCTTTCCCCGCCTTCCGCATTGCCGGCAATCTCTACTACGTTGGCAGCAAAGGATTGGCCAGTTACCTCATCGCCACTCCCGAGGGTCACATCCTTATTAACAGTAATTTCGAAGCCAACGTGCCGATGATTCGAACCAGCATGGAGTCGCTGGGTTTCAAGTTCAACGACATCAAGATTCTGCTGATTAGTCATGCACACTCGGACCACTGTGCCGGCAGCGCCATGATCAAAAAACTGACGGGCGCGAAGTACATGGTGATGGAAGGCGATGCTGCGGTCGTGGAATCCGGCGGCAAAAGCGACTTTCAGTATGCCAACGATCCGACAGGAGTTTACCCGCCCGCAAAAGTCGATCGTGTGTTACACGACGGCGATGAAGTTAAGCTCGGCGATGCCGTACTCACCGCGCGCCTGACGCCAGGCCACACAAAAGGCTGTACGACCTGGACCATGAAGGTAAACGACAACTCCAAGACGCGCGACGTTGTGATCGTGGGCAGTCCGAATGTCAATCCCGGTTATGACCTTCTCGCTAATAAACTCTACCCTGAGATGGCGCAGGATTTTGAACGGACATTCAAAGTGCTGAAATCATTGCCTGTGGATTATTTTCTCGGCGCGCACGGCAGCTATTTCGGCATGGAAGACAAATATGCGCGGCTGAAGACAGGCGCTTCGACAGTTTTTATCGACCGCGAGGGTTATCAGAATTACGTAGCTGAAAGAGAACAAGCATTCCGCAGAGAGCTGGCAAAGCAAAAGGCTGCCGCGCGGAAGTGAGTTGAAACGGCCGCCCCTCCAGCGAACACACGTCACCGGCAACACGGGCAATCACTCCTCACTAAGCACCGGCATACGCGGCACGTTTCCAAATTCCGTTCCACTTATCTGCCGTGTGACGCTCGCGAAATGCCAATACGTGATCCAAAGCCCCACTAGCTCGTCGAAGCCGAATCCATCAGCGCCGAGATTCGCGTTCCGGCGCAACACGCTCCGGCACGCTCGCAAGTGACGTATGAGTTGTCCTTGCGCAGCCATCACGCCGGCCAGCATGATCGCGCGCGCCGTCCACGCGCCTGAAAACAAAAGCTGCTGTTTGAGACTACGTCTTCGTGCACCTCCAACCCCGCGACGCGATCCGGGAATCGCACCACCTTTGAAGACGCGGTCAAAATAAGCTTCGACGTCGAACACTCGCTGCAACAGCGTGCGAAAACCCGCCTTGAGACGTTCGCGCGTCATCTGTTTGGGTATGTAAATCAACTCCGGGTCAGAAAAATCAAGACGACCTTCAGCGCGCAGTCGATCGTAAAGCGGCGTCGTCGGCAAAGGTGTCAGCAGACTAATCGAGAGGGTCGCGATTCCGCTTGACTGTATAAATTCAAACTGCTCGTCGAAAATGCGCTCGTCATCATTGTCAAACCCGACGATGAAACCACCACTTACGCCCAGGCCGCTCGCTCGTATCCGCTCGAGCTTCGCAAGCAGCGAATCGCCATGGACGTTTTGATGTTTGCGCGTCTCGGTCAACGATGCCTCGCGCGGTGTCTCAATGCCGATGAACACACTCTGAAAATTCGCCTGCACCATCAGTTCGATCAGCTCTTGATCGTTGGCGAGGTTAATGCTTGCCTCGGTCACAAACTGGAGAGGAAACCCGTGCTGCTGTTGCCACTCGATAATGCGTCGCAGTAGTCGTTTTGCTTCGACTTTGTTGCCGATGAAATTGTCATCCACCAGGAAACACCCTCGAAAGCCCTGGGCCAACAGCGCATCCAGCTCGGCGAGAACTTGTTCGGGTCGTTTAACTCGCGGCCGCCTGCCGAAGATCGTGATGATGTCGCAAAACTCACAAAGAAACGGGCAGCCGCGCGAGAATTGCACGGGCGCCGTACCATAGCGTCCGCGCTTCAGCAGATCAAAACGCGGTACGGGGACCCGCGTCATATCGGTTTTCTGCTGTTGCTCGTAACGGTTCGCCGTCCGCGTGCCCGCGGCGAGTGCGTTGAGAAAGGCGGGCCAGGTTTCTTCGGCTTCGCCGATGAAGCGCACGTTGCACAGGCCCTCGAACGTTGCTTCACTGACAGTAACGAGCGGACCGCCAACTACAACCGTCGCCGGTAACTCGCGTAGCTTTCGCAGAATCTCGCACATGCGCTCCGCCTGCACGACCATTCCCGTGAGACCGATCACGTCAAACCGGCGCAGGCGATCGAAATCAATCGGTTCGATATTCTCGTCGATGAGGACGACTTCATGTTCCGGCGGTACGAGTGCGGCGACGGACACGAGCGCGCCATTGGCCATTGAATATTTTAGCTTACGGCCGAGACCATAGAATGGCATCGCGAAGTCGGCCGTCCAGTATGAAGGCCGGCTGCGAGGGTTGATTAGGCAGATCGAAAGGCGTCTTGACATCTCGGACGGGCGGCGCGGAAATGCCCGGAAATGTTAGACACGATTAGAGGATTTAACAAGATGAAATGCTCTCAATCTTGTCAATCGTGAAATCCTGTCCTAATTTAACCACCGTGACTCGTCTCATCCGGATCGCTGAACGGTGTTTCGCATTCGCGATGCGCATGGTGCCCCGGCAGTATCGTTTTCAAACTGCCTTGTGGCTCGCACGCGCGACCGCGCCGTTGTTCAGCTCGAGCGCCGCTTACCGCGAACAGCGGATCAAAAACTTTCATCGTCCGGATGAAATCGTCCTTTACCTCCTGTTGAATGCGCTTACAAAGAACGGCACTCGTTTCGACCTCGAGATCGCCACGAAAGGATACGAGCATTTCGAACGCGCCTATGAGCGGGGTAAGGGCGTGCTGGTAATCGGTCACCACGCCGCGCTCACGCTGCTGATGGTGCGATTGTTTTATGACAAAGGTCTGAATCCGATCGTAGTCACTCCAGACGGTTCATTGCGCGTGGCAGGAACTCTGGTGCGGGCCGGAACAATACAACCGTCTCACATGTTCCTCGTCCAGTTGCGAACTAAACTCAGGCAAGGGCAGCTTATCTGCGCCATGCCCGATCGTGGTGAACATCACGTTGGACGAACAATCGAGTTCGAGACGCCTGCCGGCGGCGTAATTCTCGCGCCGGCCATCATCGACGTAGCCGCGCGTTGTGGGGCAGAAGTCGTCTTCACGGAGGTTCGTGTCGCAGGGCGTCAATTGATGGCGACGATTGCCGCTCCTTCGTCTGAGATCATCGTTGAAGATTTCATTTCGTTTGTGAGAGAGTGCACCGCGCCGAGCGGCGGATCATCACGCAAAGCCGCAAACGCGGACAGACAAAACGCAAAGAGCAGAGCGAACGCATTCTTTGCGGCTCTTCTTTCCGCCTTCGCGCCTTTGCGTGAGAAATACTTTCAGCATCGTGTCGACCGCAGATAATCGTCTCTGATGAGTCTTACTGCCATAACTGCGCCTCGCCTCATTGTTGCCGCGGCTATGTTGCATCTCTTTTTGGCCGTCGCGTTGTTCACGGCAGGGCGCGCAGGAGTAGCTCCGGCGCTCATCGACCGCGACGGAATCATGGGTTCGTTTGCGTATGACAGTTACGACTACCAGCGCGGAGCGATCGAAGTCACGCAAATGCTTCGCAGCGGAAACGTCATCGCATGGGCAACTGCTGCACAGCCGCTACACGTAAAGCTCATTGCAGTTCCGTTTGCGCTGCTGAGTCCACTTTTTGGCTATAGCACTTTGAGTGCTGAGCCTTACAACCTTATCTGCTACCTCGGAATTGTCGGTCTCGTTTTCGCACTCGGGCGCGAACTAAGCGGCCATCGCGTTGCAGTTCTGTCTGCCGCAGTAGTCGCACTTTGGCCCACGTTTCAACTGCATACCCTACAACTGTTGAAAGACCCGCTCTTCGTGGCGGCTGCACTTGCGTTTCTGTTGTGCGCGATCACGTCACTGGTTCGCACTTACCCGCGATCGATTGGCGCCGGAGTTACTGCGATCGCAGTGCTGCTCGTGTTGCTGCTGCACCTGGTGCGATTCAGTTTCGTACTAATGATGGTTGCTATTGCAGTGCTAATCCTCGCGCTTCTCATTCTGCGTCAGGCCAGAGAACGACGGCTCTTATTTTGGAACATGGCGCCGGCACTCGCGGTACTCCTGACAGCGCTTTCACTCCTGCCGTTTTATTCACATCACAACATCGAACGGATCAAAACGTCTTCATCCGATCAAGGTGGACCATCGAAAACCAGCGCCGATCCTGCTGCACAGGTGCCAACTCTCGTCATGCGGATCGCGCATCCGGAAACCGCACAGCACACTCCCGGAGACAAAGCCGCGCGCCGCATCAGTAGTATTCGATCGCGGTTTGCCGCAGCTTATGCAAACTCCGGTTCCCTGCTCGATACAGACGCAGAATTTCGAAACGTAAACGACTTGATCCGGTATGTTCCGCGCGCGATGGAGATTGGTTTGTGGGCTCCATTTCCGCACATGTGGGTGTCCGCAGGCAGACGCGTCGGGAACGTGGGAAAGTTACTGTCGGGAGCCGAAACGCTTGCCGTCTACGTGCTCGAGTTGTTGGCAGTCGTCGCGCTCGTGCGTGAGCCACGGCGAATCGCGCTCTGGTTCGTGGTTGCGCTCGTGGTATTCGGCGCAACAGCACTGGCGTTTATCGTCCCAAACGTCGGCGCGATCTACCGGTTTCGTTACGTCTTCTGGATGCTGTTAGTTGTCGCGGGCATGACCGGCTTGAACGCGTTATTGATTAGCAGACAACATCGAGCGAGCAGTCTCAAGCGATCCATGATTGCGGTTTTGATAGTCGGACTACTTGCGGGCGTCCCCGGCTGCTCTTCGCTGACCCAGGCTTCGCATCGCGCAAACGCCACCGCTGCAAATTGCGCCTTGACCAATTTCACCGGCACCTCCTTCCGTGCACTTTATCTCTCTCCCAGTTCTGCAAGCGGCTGGCAGGAAAACGTGCTCGCCGGATCCGAGTTAAAGGACGGAGACACACTCGACGTTCAACTCGACCCAACTGAAAAGAACATTGAATGGGACATGAGAGTAGAAGGCGTGGACGGTCGTTACGCTGAATGGAAGAATCTGAAACTCGGCGAACTTTCTGACATCACACTCGTGCTTAAGTTGGCGCCTGGACCAACTGTGGTTGCAGAGGTTGAGTAGCTTAAAAACTTTATGAAAGACTCGCCCGCCGTAACTGTCCTCATGTCCGTTTACAACGGCGAAAGATTTGTACCCGAAGCGATCCAATCCATCCTGCAGCAGACCTGGACCGATTTTGAGTTTCTGATAATCAACGACGGCTCTACCGACCGCACGCGCGAGATAATCAGCTCTTTTCACGACCCGCGCCTCCGCATTCTCGATCAACCGACAAACACCGGATTGACGAGGTCATTAAATCTCGGCCTGAAAGCGGCACGCGCGCCACTCGTCGCGCGTCAGGACGCTGACGATCGCTCACATCCGGAACGACTCCGCATGCAGGTAGAGTTCATGCACGCAAATCCCCAAGTTGCCTTGCTCGGCACACAGGTGCGGATTTTGAACAAACGAGGCCGCCTGTCGCACCGCCCGGGATGGCAGCGAGCCGTCAACGATACAGCAATCCGATTTCAGTCGCTGTTTGATAACCCTTTCATTCACACGTCGGTGATGTTCAGACGTGACATCGTGTTGGACGAGCTCGGCGGTTTTGCTGAAACATTCCCTACCGCTCAGGACTTCGAACTGTGGTCACGCATCTCCGCTCGCCACCAGGTCTGCAATTTGCCAGCACGGCTGATCGACTATCGCTTTCACGGCAGTTCCACCAGTGCTGGTTATGACGACCGCCATCTCGAACGCAGCAGTTTGATCGTCGCCGGTAATTTGCGCCGCTACCTCGGCCTGCACGAGGTGCCTGAGCGATGGTTGCAGTTGATCAGTACGCTGCATGTTAATCCGAACGGGGTTTCAAACGACGAGTTACGTGAACTGCTAAACGTGATCGAAGCGATCTATGAACAGTTCGTCGATCGTTATCCGCACGAACAGCAGAATGAAGAAGTGCGCCGTGTGCTGGCCGCCAAGATCAGCCAGATCGCTTGTCTCATGGCCACACGCAAACGCGCTTCAGCCTTGAGTACCTTCCGGCGTGGCTGCCGCGTGCATGCCAGAGTCGGTCAATCATTCGCTTTCAAATTTTTTGCTCTACTACTGCTGGGCCAACGGCTTCGCTCTCAACTATCGAGATAAGCTGGTCGTCATTATCATGAAAATTCTTTACTGCATTCCTACACTCGGGAACGGTGGCGCTGAGAGACAATTATCCTATCTCGCAGGCGAGCTACAGAGAACGGGCCACGAGGTTCACATCGCTTCGTCCCGTGGTGGACCAAACCTCGATCGGATCAAGTCCGCCGGAGTCCACTGGCACCGTGTCGGCGGTGTTTCGAATCGCGACCCGGTAATTTTTCTGCGGCTGCTGAGGTTGATGCGAAAACTAAAGCCCGA
>DASSEB010000124.1:0-7120 GCA_035696765.1 Pyrinomonadaceae bacterium
GCACTCGCTTTTGTGCAAACGCTATCTTTCAGTTCCGACAAGTGGAACGCCATCAGCGCAGATCCTTTTCAAACTCGTTTTTTCGCGCTCCAGATGCTCGCCCTCACCATTTTCCTCGCACTGCTTTATCGCTACGCAAACAGCGAGCGCCGTATTCGCATCCTGGTTTTCACGATCCTCGCCGTCGCGATGACCAGTGCGGTTTTTGGAATACTGCGGCAAACGACGCAACACGAAACCGGCTTCATTCTTCCTCTGCTGAAACCAACCCGCGGGTACGGTCAATTCGTTAACAAAAACCACTTCGCTTATCTGATGGAGATGGCCTTCGGGCTTGGACTCGGAATCATTCTCGCCGGCGGAGTCAAAAGAGATCGCGTGATGTTCTACGTCGCCTTGCTGCTGCCGATCTGGATGGGCCTGGTGCTCGCGAATTCGCGCGGTGGAGTCCTGGCGATGCTGGCGCAAGTTTTAGTCGCCGCATTCTTGCTGTTGAGTTCTCGTACGACTTTCACGCGTTCAGTCGCTCTCAAGGCAGTGCTACTAGTCGCGCTGGGTGCGGGCGTGTTGCTCGGCACGGTTTGGATTGGCGGCGATCGACTCGTCAACAATTTCGAGGCGGCGGGAACAGAGCTGAATACCGAACCCACGGGCGAAGGCGCGAGCCGGAATGAGATCTGGCGCGCGAGCTTGAAGATGTTCGCCGCGCATCCGGTTCTCGGCATCGGGCTCGGCGGTTACTGGATCGGCATCACTGCGTATCACGATGCTTCGGGGCTGATGACGCCGCAGGAAGCGCACAACGATTATCTCGAATTGCTTTCCAGCGGCGGCTTAGTCGGCTTTGCACTCGGCCTTTGGTTCGTAGTCGTGGTGATCCGTGCGGCGCACAAGAACCTTTTCATTGATACTGGTTTTATGGGTGCAGTCAGATTCGGTGCGGTCTTAGGGATCGCTGGAGTCGCTGCTCACAGTCTCGTCGATTTTGGTCTGCACATGATCGCGAACGCTGTCGTCTTTCTTGCTTTGATCATGATGGCTACCGTGAGTAAGTCAGAGATAAAGTCGTTGACCTAAACAGTAAAGAACCGTAGACTTAGCGGCAACAAGCGGGCCAGTGGTTGTCGCGGAGTTCTTTCTTCTAAGAAGGGGAAACTTGATGAGCCTAAAACGACGTAATGGTCCCAGAGCAATTGCGGCGTTCCTGCTTCTCTCCGTTTTACAAATCAGTCTTCAAGCGGTGCCATCGCTCGCCCCGCAACTCGCCGGTAGGTTAAAGACCAGCAACAATCAACCGGTCACCGTTAATGGCCTGAGCGCTAACACCGGCGCGTCGGTTCTCAGCGGAGCAACGATCGAGACCGGCGCCGACCAGTCTGCAACCGTCGATCTTGGACCACTCGGATCGATCGAGATTTCTCCAAACAGCAAGGTCATACTCACGTTCGAACAGGGAACTGCGAAAGCGACTGTTATTACCGGCTGCGCAACTGTAAAGGCGGATAAGGGCACGACCGGTGAAATCGCCACTGAACAAGGAACGAGTCGTAAGACGGATCCGGCCGCTGGTGGCACACTGGATATGTGTTTTCCGGAGCGTGCCGGTGCCACGCCATCTTCGCAACCCGCGCCACCTTCGCCCAACGAAAATGCTGGTGGTCTATTCGGTCTTGGCAGAGCAGCGACGATCGCGATCTTGAGCGCCGCCGGCGCAGCAGCCTTGACGCCGCTCTGGTTCCAGGACAATCCCAGCGGCTCAAACCCGTAGCGATCCGTTTGTGATCCGCGTTAATCTGCGGCTAATTCGTCCTGCCGTCGCGATCGTTGTTATCGCCTTCTGCCTGTTCCTCATTCAGGCTTCCGCGCGCATTGGTTTCTCACGTCTACTCTCGCGCTACGCGCTGATCGCAAACTCCATCCCCGCTGCTGACGAAGCCGTTCGACTCAGCCCGTCCGATCCCGACGCGCATCGCACCCGCGCAACAGTTCTAAACCGTCTGCAAATGACTGGCGAAGCGAGCAAGTCGCTGGAGACGGCCACGAGTTTGCGATATCGCGACGACTACTTGTGGCTTGAACTCGCAAACGCGCGCGAGGAGATTGGCGACAAAGCCGGCGCGCTCGTCGCCCTCGACCAAGCCGTGCATTGGGCGCCCTACTACGCGCATACACATTGGCAACGCGGCAACCTGCTGCTGCGGTTGGGACGATACGACGAAGCCTTTGCAGAATTGCGAACGGCTGCGGCGGCGAATCGCAGCTATGTACCTAACCTTATCGATCTTGCCTGGGGTGTTTCCCGTAACGACCTGAACACAACCAGACAGCTCATCCAATTCAACGATGAAAGAGAACGATTAGCGTTGCTTCGTCTTCTGGCGAGCAGAAAAGCTTTTCGTGATGCGTTTGAAGTTTGGAGTGGGTCGGATTCGGTAAGGTCGCCGATGCTTTTCAACGGCGGGTTCGAGGATCAAATCGTCTTAAACGATGCTACGTTCGGGGGCTGGATCCTTCCGCCGGAACAAACAAAGAACAAGCTGGCGATCGACGTGTCGGAAAGGTCCGCCGGGACGAGAAGTCTCCAGATCAGTTTGGCTGGAGATTGGAATCCGGGAACGTCGTTGCTGTCTCAAACGGTTATCGTCGAGCCAAACAAGACCTATCGCGTGTTCTTCAGTGTCATGACGAAGGACCTGGTGACTGGCGGGCCGCCGGTCTTCACCGTTAATGATGCTGCGAATAATCAGTTGCTCGGAAAATCAGAAAGCCTGCCGACGGGGACAAGTCAGTGGAGTAAGTTGCAGTTTGAATTCACCACACTGGCAACATCGGAAGCCGCTGTCATACGATTGCAGCGCAACAACTGCGATTCGTCGCCGTGTCCGATCTTCGGCACGTTGTGGCTTGATGACATTTCTATCGAAGTGAAGTGATGTCGACTGTTGAACCCTTGATTCTTAGCGTCGAAACCGCAACGCTGTCCGGCAGCGTGGCGCTCGCGCGCGGTGAACACATTCTCGCAGCGTTCGCGGGCGACTCCGGAGTCTCTCATTCGAACACGCTGCTGAACGACATCGACAAACTTTTGAACGAAGCGCAAGTCGAGTTGCCCGAGGTCGATCTGTTCGCGGTCGCAAGCGGACCCGGAAGTTTCACCGGTCTCAGAATCGGCATCGCAACGATCAAAGGACTTGCATCAACGTTGGAACGCCCTTGCGCCGGCATTCCCACGCTTCAAGCGATTGCGCTTGCCGCAGGTGAATCTACGCATTCAGTGGCTCTGCTCCCTGCCGGGCGTGGCGAAGTGTTCGCGCAACTCTTTTCCGTAACGAAAGACGGTTTCGTAACAGCATTGGATGAAGCGACGCACATTTCTCCGCAAAGATTGATTGAGAAGTACAGGCCGGTAGAGGACGTTCTCTGGTGCGGCGAGGGCGCGCTGGCAAACAGGGAACTCATCGAGAGTGAATTGCGCGGGCGAATCGCGCCTCCGGTTACGGTGCTGGCCACGCATGTCGCCGCGCTAGCGTTAACGAGGTTTCGTGAGAAGCAGCTCGAGCAACCGGACGCGTTGCAAGCGATTTACGTGCGACCTTCCGATGCAGAGTTGAAAGTTTAACTGCTATGGCCGTCCAACGTGCAGCTCCCAATCCTGACGAAATCGTTATCACCCGCATGTCGGAGCACGATCTGCTGGAAATCGTCGAGATTGAGGAACAATCGGGTCTGAGCAGGTGGGGCTGGGCGGCGTATTACGCCGAATTGCAGTCAGGAAACCGCGATCTGATGCTGATTGCGCGGCTCGCCCACTCGTCGATGATCGAAGCGCCCATTGCCGGTTATATCGTCGCCCGCGAGACGGCCGGCGAGCTCCACATAAACAATGTCGCGGTCAGGCGAGAGTACAGGCGGCGCGGAATTGGGGCCGCACTGCTCAAACGAATTCTCGACGAAGCCCGGCGGCGCAAGGCAAATGCGGTCTTTTTGGAAGTCCGCAGTGCCAATCAAGCCGCCCAAGCGCTCTACGAAAAGAGCGGTTTCAAAGCGATTGCCCGGCGCGCAAATTACTACTCCGAACCGCAGGAAGATGCTGTCGTCATGAGTCTCGTCCTGGGGTAAATTACCCGCTTGCTTTGCCCAACCTGTTGGGCTACCATTTTTCCCGTGCGAGACAATCCTATGGAGGTGTTTAGCCTGACCTCCGATACCATCCTGCCCACTCCCTATTCGTCTGAAAGGAGACATGCACGAACATGGACATCGCAACTACGGATAGTTTGAAAGAAGAGTTGATAAACCGAGACCCTGAGTTCAGGGAATTAGCCAGAGAACATCATAAGTACGAAGAACGCCTTAGTGAATTATCATCTCTTTCCTATCCGAGCGACGAAGAACAACTGGAGGAGATTACGCTCAAGAAGAAGAAACTCGCGTTGAAGGATCAGATGTATTCGATGATGTTGCAATACCAGAAGAGTCAGACCTTGAGTCACTGAAACTGCCTGCCAGTTTCTCCGTGCTAAAGATTTAAAGGGGACGTACGCGTCCCCTTTTTAGCCACCAAGAGGCTTAAAAGATGAGCCACAAAGAGGCACAAAAGGCACATAGAAAAGTTTTCTTTCGTGCTTGTTGTGCCTCTTTGTGACGATGGGTTAGCAGTGGGAATAGTTAAAGAGAGTATTCCTTATATTTTGGTTCCCGCACTTTTGGCAGTTGCGGCGGCCGTGCTGGGTTTTTGGTACGTGGCTGCGTTTCTGATCGTCGTCGCACTCTTCATGGCCTTCTTTTTCCGCGATCCGAAACGCGTGCCGCCGTCGGATCCGGACGTCGTTGTTTCACCTGCTGACGGGCGCGTCACACGAGTAAGACCAACCGCACAGGGCGCAGATTCACCGATCGTGATCAGTATCTTTTTGTCGCCCTTCGACGTGCACATTAACCGTTCGCCAATTCCCGGAAAGATCATCGACGTGCTTTACTCACCGGGCAAGTTTCTGATGGCTACAAACGAAAATGCCAGCCTCGTGAACGAGCAGAACGCGTTGACGATTCAGGGCGACAAGATCACGGTAGTTTGCAAACAGATCGCGGGCATACTTGCGCGACGAGTGGTGTGTTGGAAAGCGAAGGGCGATAATCTCCGGCTGGGAGAGCGCTTCGGCATGATCAAGTTCAGTTCACGCACGGACGTTCTGCTGCCTGCGAGCGTGAAGGTGACGGTAAAAGAAGGCGAGCGCGTGCGCGGCGGCACGACAGTGATTGGGAGAATCTCATGAGCGATTCAGCGGAACGCCCGAATCCTCCACGAAGAGGCGTGCGGAAAGGGCTCTATCTCATACCGTCGGCGTTTACCGCGGGCAACATTGGCATGGGTTTCTGGTCGGTGATGGAGTCACTCCGCGGCTTTCAATTGCTCGCGACGCCCGATCTTGCCGGCGCGACAGCTCACTTCGATAAGGCCGCTATCACAATCGGCTTCGCTCTGTTGTTCGACATGCTCGACGGTCGCATCGCGCGGCTCACAAAAACAACAACCGAGATCGGCGTCCAACTGGATTCGATCGCCGACGTTGTGACATTTGGTTTGGCCCCAGCCGTGCTCGCTTATGTCTGGGGATACGGGGCGACGCTTACCGAGGGGACGCCTCTTCATCGCTTCGCGTGGTTTCTTTCGTTCATGTATCTGATATGCGGCGCATTTCGATTAGCGCGTTTCAACGTACAAGCATCGCGTCCGAGAGTGCTCGCGGAAGGAACGGTGAAAGTCGATAAGAAGAGTTTTGTAGGTTTACCGATCCCGGTCGCTGGTGGTTTGATTGCGGCGCTGGTCCATTTCTCGCCTGAACCGTTGATTTACTTTGGACCGGAAAGAGCGCAGGTCTACTCGGGGCTGCTAATGACTTTGGTTGGGTTTTTGAGTTTGATGATGGTGAGTACGTGGCGTTTCTCAAGTTTTAAGACGGTTGGCACCTCAACGCGCAGCATGCGCACGGTCATTCTCGTGCTGGCCGTTCTCATGCTGATCATTCTTTATTCGCAGTACGTGCTCCTCGCGATCGTCGTCAGCTACATCCTTCACGGACTTCTTTCACGCGTGGCGGGGATCTTCTGGCGCCGCAGTGATGCTGCGGAAGCCAAGATCGAACCGAACCCGGTGAGCCGATCGTCCCGGTAATTTAGATAACGTCTCGCTTGAACTATTTGTCTTCGGGCGTTGGCTTTGAAGCGGCATCTGATGGGCGGGCGAAGGCCAGCAGGCCGTGTTCGGTTGTGAGAATGACGGCGTCGCCAACGAGGATCGGTGATGCCGAGCTTGTTAGCTCGTCGCCAGTCGGAAGGGAATTGACTTGCTTTCCGTCTTTCAAGCCGAGCACGACTCCTTCGGAACTCGAAAGAGGTGTGAAGAGCGCGGCTTCGTCCACCGTCAATGGTTGGGCGGAGATGCGGCCGGGTAACTGTTTCTTCCAGAGCATCGTGCCCTTGAGATTTAAGAGATAAGCAAAGTTGTCTAACGACGCCGCAAGCAATGCGTCGCCTGCAAGCACAACCGCCTCGACTCCGGCGCCAGTTCGCTTCCGCCATTTCAAGCGTCCTCGATCAGTGCTCAGCGCATAAACGTAGCCGTCGCCCGAACCGAAGAAGACGCGATCTGCGGCGACAGCTACTGGCCCATGTATCGCGCCTTTCGTCCGGTATCGCCAAAGCAGTCGTCCAGTTGCTTCGTCGAGCGCCAACAACGTGCCGTCTTCGCTTCCCAAATAGACTCGACTGTCCTTCACCACCGGTTGACTGCTGAACTGCAACGCAAAGGGTATGGACCACAACACGCCACCGGTTCGTTTGTCGAAAGCATACGCGCGACCATCACTTCCGCCTGCGAACAACTTGCCACCACTGATCGTGAGCGCGCCGCGAAGTGGTCTGACTAAAGGAGTCATCCATTGCGTGACGCCACCTTCACGGCCGAGCGCACGCAATGCACCGGCTGTGGCGTTTGGCTGTCCGACAGTTTCCGAAGCGACGTAGATCGCGTTTTCATCGGCCACCGGTGAAGCGGAGAGTTCACCACCCATCTCGGAACGCCAGTAGAGTTGGCCGTCTTTCGCTTTGAGCGCAACGA
>DASSEB010000125.1:0-4258 GCA_035696765.1 Pyrinomonadaceae bacterium
AAACGATTCCTGTTGTAAATTCTGTCGCATAACACTTGGATTTAACCGAACTCCACCGGCACGCTCGTGCCATATTCGACCGCGCACTATCGTCAGTGGATCCTCGCCAGGCCGTCAGACAGGCCATCATGCGCCTTGACCTCTCACCTCGTTCAATTTACTCAATCGCGATCGGCAAAGCCGCGGCTTCGATGGCCCGCGGTCTTGAAGACGCGCTCGATGACCGGTTCAAGGCCGGCGTAGTCGTCGCATCAGTGCCATATGATTCAGAGCGGTGGCAAAGTTTTATCGGCGGACATCCGTTGCCGAATGAAGGCAGTCTGGCAGCGGCGCATGCGGCATTTGCTTTGCTGAACCGCGCAAACGATGAGAAAGCAATTGTAGTCTTTCTGATCTCCGGCGGCGGCTCGGCGATGATGGAGTGGCCCATCAGCTCCGAAATCTCCCTCGCCGATCTGCAACGCGCAAACGAAATCCTCGTCGCATGTGGCGCACGCATCGCGGAGGTGAATGCAGTGCGTCGCACGTTCTCGGCGGTGAAAGGCGGAGCCCTCGCGCGGCGCGCACCCCACGCACAAACGCTTACGTTGATCGTTTCCGACACGAATCGTGGGGATGAAGCGAGCGTCGCATCAGGTCCAACGCTGGCGCCACCACCTGATGCGCCGAACGCGATGGATGTCGTCGACCGATATCATCTCGAGAGCGTGTTGCCGCAGTCGATCATGAACGCCATAAAGCTAGCGAAAGACGTGTCGACTGAAATCAACGGTTCTTATGAAGTGATCCTGGACAACGAGACTGCGGTTGCAGCCGCGTGTGAGAAGGCGCGAGAACTCGGTTTCGATTGCGTGACTCCGGAGCATATCTGCGAGCAGCCGATCGAAGAAGGATGCGATCTTCTTCTCGCGACGCTCTCTCAGTTCGACAAAAATGTCGCCGTGATTTCAGGCGGCGAGTTTTCATGTCCCGTTCGAGGTGACGGACGCGGCGGCAGAAATCTCGAAACGGTGTTGCGTTGCGCGATGCGTCTCGATAAAGCGAGTAAACACGTCGTCGTGCTGAGCGCCGGCACCGACGGTATTGACGGCAACAGCCCCGCAGCGGGAGCGGTCGCCGACGAAACCACCGTCATGCGTGCTCGAAATCTCGGCCTCGAGCCTGCCGGCTTTCTTGCCCGCAGCGACTCGTACAGTTTCTTCGCTCAACTCGACGATCTGATCGTCACCGGCCCCACCGGAACAAATGTCCGCGATTTAAGAGTGCTGCTAAAATAATGTGGGTAAGCTGTGGATACCTTGACTCTCAACCACCTGAGCGAATATAAGACTTGCCTCGGAGTCCACGCCGTTGTCGACACAAGTAAACACTGAAAGTTCCATCTCGCCCAAACCACTCGGTGCCTTAACGTTTTCGGAGCTCGTCCAACAGCTCAACAGCCAGACTGCGCCTCCCACCCTCGAACAATTGAATTCCTGGCTGGCAAACGTTGAAATTTCCGATCTCGATCTACAGCCTTACATCGGCTTCAAAGAAGGTAATTACTGGCGACATCGAGTTTTTCGTAACGCCGCGATCGAGATGCTGGTGATCTGTTGGCGCCCCGGACAGAAGACGCCCATTCACGATCACAACGGATCGCATGGAGTCGTGCGGGTGCATCAGGGGCTCATGTGGGAAACGATGTTCGCGTACGACAATGAGCGTGGCCTGTGTTACGACACGGGTCGCGAATGTCCGGCGGGTACGGTCACGGGGGCCGAGGTACCGGACATTCATCAACTTGGTAATCCCGACGTCAGTGGACAGGACCTCATCACCGTCCATGTGTATGCGCCGCCGCTCGGTGTGTTGAAGACTTACAAAGTTGGTAGCTCTCAGATAGACCTCTACACGCCTAACGATTTCCCTACGTAGCCACGAAAGATTAGCCACAAAAAGGCACGTAAAGCACAAAACGATTCGTAAGATGGAACTCCCCTGAAGTTTATTCATTTGGGCTTTTTGTGCATTTTTGTGGCTCAAATGCTTTAAGGGTGAGATCTTTGCCGTCTGTGGCCACAGTGATCGTTCCGCAGTTGCCGGTGGTGAGTAGTGTGGCCCCGTTCGCTTGCCAGCGTTCGACAACTTCTTTGTGCGGATGACCAAACATTGACTGCCGGCCCACTGAAACGATCGCGAATGTCGGTTTCGTCGCCAACACGAACGGATCTGTCGAAGATGTCCTGCTCCCGTGATGCGGCACTTTGACGACGTCGGCTTTGAGTTCTTGTTGTGACGCCAGCAGAGATCGTTCCGCGGCTTTTTCGATATCGCCCGTCAGCAGGATCGAATGCCCGCCAAACTGAATTCGCAGCACAACGGAATCGTCGTTGGTCGACGTGTCACCACCGGCAGGCGGCCATAACACGCTCACTTCAACGTCACCAAAACGAATCGTGTCGCCCTCCTGAATTATTTCCAGGTGAGTTTTAGTCTGGTGCAGTGTGTTCGCGAACTTTGCGAATTCCGGATCGCCAGCAGGCGTTCGTGCAACGAGTGCACTCCTGACAGAGAAGTTTTTGACAACGTCATTCAGCCCGTCAATGTGATCGGCGTCGGCGTGCGTGGCAAGCACGTAATCGAGTTCGCTCAGGCCGCGCCACCAGAGGTATTCTGAGACGACTGTCTCACCAATCCGCCGGCTTGCATCTGTGGTATTTCCTCCACCGTCGACCAGCAGCGTCGTTCCGTCTGGCATAGTCACGAGTGCCGCGTCACCTTGTCCGACATCGAGAAAATCGATTCGTAATTTTCCATCAACACGATCGCTACTGAACGGATGGAAAAGCAGAACTGCGAGAAGCAGCAGTTGTCCAAGTGACAATGGCAAAGCGAACCGACGCAGTTTGCATTGCACGTCCGCGGGCGAAGCAAGTGGGCGCCAATGCGAAAGAGCGAGCACGAGCAGCAGCATCGGGAGGTAGTAGGCCAAATACACGAGCGCGGCGCAGCCAGAATAGTCCGGGAGTCGCAGAGTAGCGAAGCCGAAGTTTGAAAACGGATCCACGCTGTGCACCATCAACCAGTTGATGGCCTCTGCGAGTCTGAATAGTGGAGCGGATGCGACGGCGCTAACCTGCGAAAGCAACAACGCCAACATCGCTATTGCTACCAAAACTGCGAGCAGGATGCTGACGACGATGTTCAGTAACAAGGAAGCAAGCGACAGCCGGTGAAAATAAACGATCATCTGCGGCAACAACACGATTTGAACGCTCGCCGATACAACGACTGCGCCGAAGACGTAGCGCAAACACCGCTGCACTTGATAACGCTCGAACTGCCGGGATATGCGCGTCTTGAACAGCCGGTAGCAATGCGGCGAGCGTGCGAGTTCCTCGCGCCAATGCTGCTCGCGCCAAAACAGGATCTCGCAAAGTGTTTTGAGTGCGCGTGAACATGCGGGTGGATAGGGAGACGATCGTGCCGGATACCATGCGCCGATCGCCGATAGTCTGAGTAGCAGTGGCCAGGCGATGATGACGATCGCCAGAACAGACAGGAACGTGAGTTGAAAAGACGGATCGAAGATCTGTTTTGGACTGTGAATCAACAGCACGATTGCTGTCGCTCCGAGCGCGTTCAAAGATGTCGCGTGCCGGAACAGAACCGGCGCGAGGCCCGCGAAAGTGAACATCAGAGCAGCGCGTATGACCGACGCTTCGGCGCCGACTGCGAGCGAGTATGACCAGACCACAATGGCAGGCAGTGCGCATTGGACCAGTCTGCGTTTCGTCAAACGGCGCACTGCGAGTAACACAATTCCGCCGATGAAGCTGATGTGCAGGCCGCTGATTACGAGAACGTGGAAAGTGCCGCCTTCGCGAAACCGCTCAGCAGCATCGCGCGACAAGTTGTAGCGATTGCCGAGTAGTGACGCGTCCAGGACGCCCGCGGTTTCGGGGGTGAATCGCGAGTCGATTTCGTGTTGCAGGCGCTGGCGCCAGTCGTAGAGCCAGGCCAATGGCGGGAAGACGCGTGTGTCCTCAAGGCGTGTGATTGAAGCGGCGCTGTTGATGATGCCGGTGGCCTCGTAGTCTCTGCGATCGAGGTATTCAGAAAGGGTTGAGACGCCGGGGTTGCGGTAGTTGCCGGTTCGATCGAGAGTGGTGGTGACGCGAATGCGCGTGCCGTAACGAAGTTGAAGCGTGCGGTATTCCTGCTCTCTTGCAGTATCGCGAAACGACGCTAACAACCACACGCGTCCCACTAGCTG
>DASSEB010000126.1:0-3358 GCA_035696765.1 Pyrinomonadaceae bacterium
GGCAAAGTCGCGGAACTTGTCGAGACCGGATCTCCGCTCGACGTCGGCCTGCGCGGCAAGTGGAAAGACGTGCCGTTTGAGCTGACCGGCCGCGCGCAACTCGGTCACGAGATGGGCGGGCAATGGGATGAGTGGTACGCCACCTTCTCAAACGGTTGGCTCGGCTGGCTCGCCGAAGCGCAGGGGCGCTTCTATCTCACGTTTCAATATCCGGTGCCCGAAGGCGTGCAACTGCCGCCCTTCGATCAACTCCAACTCGGACAACCGGTGGCGGGTCTTCCATGGCCTACGCCATTGATGGTCGCGGAAACCGGGCGTGCCACTGCTCTCGGCGCGAAGGGCGAGATCCCCTACCTGTTAACGCCGGGCGAGACTTATTACTACGCGGATCTCTCCGGCGCCGATCGCGCCTTCGGCACACTCGATTACAACCAATCGCCTCCGCTGATCTTCCTGGGCCATGAACTCACGCTTGCCGAGCTCGGCATCACTACGACGCGCACCCCGGAAAAGGAAGAGCGACGTGTCGACGCAGCGGCTGTCAGTTGTCCAAACTGCGGTGGTCCACTCGAACTCCGCGCACCCGACAAAACAGAACGCGTCACTTGTCCAAACTGCAATTCGCTGCTCGATGTCAATCAAGGGCGACTCGAGTTTCTGAAAGCGCTCGAGAAGCAGTGGTTTCAACCGCTGATTCCGCTTGGCACAGCCGGCGAAGTGCCGGAAGGAAAGATGACGGTCATCGGCGCGATGGCACGCAGTGTGACGATCGAAGGCACTCAATATTTCTGGAGCGAGTATCTTCTCTATAACCCGCAGATCGGTTTCCGTTGGCTGGTCCATAGCGACGAGCATTGGAACTACGTTCGTGCCGTGCCGCCGGGTGAAGTAAACGAAACAGGAAAGTGGGCAAATTATCGCGGCAAGAATTATCGAATCTTTCAGGACGCGCAGGCGCGTGTTGAGGCCGTGCAGGGTGAGTTTTACTGGAAGGTCGAAGCTGGCGAACAGGTGCGCGGCGTTGATTACGTTGCGCCGCCTTACATGCTCTCGAAAGAAGTCTCGACTGTTTACATCACCGATCCCAGCGATGCGAATAAAAAGAAGCGCGCGACCGGCGAGATCAACTGGTCGCTCGGAACTTACATTCCTGTTCAGCAGATCGAAAAGTCGTTCGGCGTAAGCGGCTTGCCGCGCCCGAAAGGCGTCGCGCCGAATCAACCTTACAAACACTGGTGGATTTACAAATACTGGATCGCATTCCTCATCCTTACATTGCTCGCCGGTTTTCTGACGATGGTACTTTCGGGTTCGAGCAGGCAGGTCTTCTCTCAAACTGTCACACTGCCGCCGCTGCCGAACGAAGACGGCACGCAGGTCTTCTTCAGCCAGCCTTTTGAGTTGGCGGGGCGGCGCAATATCAGAATCGTCGGCGAGTCGCCCGTGCAGAACACATGGGTGTATCTCGAAGGCGATCTAATCAACGACGAGACGGGCGTGGTCCAATCGTTTCCGATCGACATCTCTTACTACCAGGGAGTTGAAGACGGCGAATCGTGGTCTGAAGGTGGGCAGAGCGACTCTGCTTACACTTCGGCGCTGCCGGCCGGCAGGTACATCCTGCGGTTGGAAGGGCAGTGGGAGACGTGGAGCCAGCCGGCGGTTGTTTCGATCAGGGTCGAACAGAACGTTACGCACGGACTCAACCTCCTGATCGCGTTGATCGCGTTGTCGGTTGGTCCAATCCTGATGGTCATTTATCACATTGGATTTGAACGCAGACGCTGGTCGGAGAGTATGTTCGGCGGCGGTGATGGTAGTGATGATGATGAATAGCGAGGGATTACGAGAATGCTTAAAGCACTCTACACAATCTTCAGCGTCGGCGTCGTGACCTTGTACAGCGCGGCCGCGCTGCTTGGCTGGGAGATTAGCGGGGGCTCGCGCCGGCAGTTGCCACCCGACGCGCGGCAGAACGGCTATCGCTCGTTCCACTTCTGGCACTACGGCTTACACGGAGGAAAATGATGACTGATTCAATTCCAGGATTGCTGGTTCCACTTGAAGGTCTCCTGCCGGTGTTTATCACGACGTTAGTCTTTGTCGTCTTCGGCCTTATCGTCTTCGCAATCGCGTTTCTGATCATCGCGAAGGCAAGTCCGTTTTCAGTGCGGAAGGAGATCGAAGATGACCAAAACATCGCGCTCGCGATCGTGATCGGTTCCGTGATCCTCGGCAGCGCATTGATCATCGCCGCAGCAGTTCACGGGTAGATATGATTCTCTGTGCGTTCTCTGAGTTCTCTGTGTCTTTGTGGTGTATTGTTCGCCACCTCCAACCACAGAGACACAGAGAACTCAGAGGTTGCACAGAGAGATGAAGCGGCCGCCCTTACTCTTTCTCAACGTTCTCATTGTCGCTACCTGCGGACTGATCTACGAACTGCTTGCGGGCACTCTGGCGAGTTACGTCCTCGGCGATTCGGTCACACAGTTTTCACTCATCATCGGTATTTACCTGTTCGCGATGGGAGTCGGTTCCTGGCTCTCACGCTTCATCGACAAAGGCCTCGCGCGGCGGTTTGTCGACGTCGAGTTAGCGGTCGCTGTGCTCGGCGGCTTCTCTGCGCCGCTGCTGTTCCTCACGTTCTCACGCGTCAGCTATTTTTACGCGGTGCTCTACTTCGTCGTCTTCGCGATCGGCGTGTTCGTCGGACTCGAAATACCTTTACTGCTGCGCATTCTGAAAGACGAGATCGAATTCAAGGAACTCGTCTCGCGCGTGCTTGCGTTCGACTACATCGGCGCGCTCGTCGCTTCGATCCTGTTTCCGGTTCTGTTCGTTCCGCGCCTGGGACTGATTCGCACGTCGCTGATCTTCGGGATGCTGAACGCCGGCGTCGCTTTGTGGGGCACGTGGATGCTGCGGCCGCTCATCAAAGGCCGCATCGTTGGATTGCGGGTGAAGGCGTTAGTTGTGATGGTTCTTTTGCTAGTCGCGCTTGTTAAGGCAAACAGGATCACGTCACTCGCCGAAGACGAGATGTTTGCCGACGAGATCGTCTACACGAAGGACACGCCTTACCAACGCATCGTGATCACGCGCGGGCGCGCCGGGTTTCAGTTATTTCTGAACGGCAACTTGCAGTTCAGCTCGACTGACGAGTATCGCTATCACGAAGCGCTCGTTCACCCCGCGATGCTGCTGGCGGGGAATCCGCGGCGTGTACTCGTGCTGGGTGGTGGTGATGGTTTGGCGCTGCGCGAAATCTTGAAGTATCCATCAGTTGAACGCGTCACGCTTGTCGATCTCGATCCGGAGATGACGAAACTCTCGAATCGCTTTCCGCTGCTCGCAA
>DASSEB010000127.1:0-12682 GCA_035696765.1 Pyrinomonadaceae bacterium
CGAGGCCATGAAAGCCGGTCAGATCGTCGTCAATTACGACTCGAAGACTGATCCGCGCACGGCCGTCGACTACAAACGAAGTTATGAGGCCAACGGTGAGCGCGCGTACATTGCGGTTCCGTTGATGCGCGAAGGCCGTTGGGTGGCTTCGCTTTGGGCCAGTGACGATCAGCCGCGCCAATGGAGCAACGAGGAAGTGTCGCTGCTCAAGATGGTTGCGGAACGAACCTGGACCGCCGTTGAAAAACTCAGAGCGGAGGCAGAGCGCGAGCGGTTGTTACGCAGCGAACAGGAAGCGCGCGACGCCGCCGAAAAGGCCAACCAACTGAAGGACGAGTTTCTCGCCACGTTATCGCACGAGCTGCGCAATCCTCTGAACGTCATCCTCGGATATTCGGAGTTGTTGCTGCGCATGCCGGAAATCGAGGAGTCGCCGCGTCTGGCCAAAATGGGAGAGGCGCTGAAACGAAACGCGCAGTCGCAGTCGCAGTTGATTAACGACTTGCTCGATCTCTCGCGATTACAGCGGGGCAAGATCACTTTGAGTCACGAGATGGTCTCGCTCGCGGCGATTATCGATAGCGCGGTGGAAACTGTCCGCGCCGATGCGGCAGCAAAAGCCATCGACATCAGTGTGAATTCAAGCGATCAGTTGCTACTCGTTAACGGCGACCGGCTGAGGCTACAGCAAATAGCCTGGAACCTGCTGAACAACGCGGTGAAGTTTACGCCTCCGGGCGGAACGATAGAGATTAGTTTGGGTGTTGAAGGTGAAACTGCGGCGCTGACGGTCGCGGACACCGGGCAGGGAATCGATCCGGGTTTTCTGCCTCACGTTTTTGAGATGTTTCGGCAGGCAGACAGCAGTCGCATTCGCAAGCACGGCGGAATGGGTATCGGTCTCGCGCTGGTGCAGCAACTGGTCCAACTTCACCATGGAACAGTTTCGGCTGAGTCGGAAGGAACCGGGAAAGGTTCGCGCTTCACTGTCAGACTGCCACTCACGCGCGAAGCGCAGCGGCCATCACCTTCGCTTGGTTCGTCGCCTGTTGAACTCGGTGTGCTGGCGCACACGGACTTTTTGGTCGTGGACGATTCCGAAGACACGATCGCGATGCTCGATCAGTTACTGAAAACTGGCGGCGCCAGTGTCACGACGGCGACTAACGGTGCAGATGCGCTGCGCATCGCGAGGGAACGAAAGTTTGACGTGATTCTCTCGGACATCTCGATGCCGGAGATGGACGGGTTTGAATTTTTGGAACGGCTGCGACAGATAGACGGGCGGCAAGATGTTCCCGTGGTCGCCATCACCGGCTTCGGCCGCAGCGACGACATCGAACGCGCCCGCGCGGCCGGATTCTACTCGCATTTGACAAAGCCTTTGAACTTGCAGGCGCTCGCGGAAGTGCTTGAGCGGCTACGCGCGCATACCGGTTCAAACGGGCAGGACTGACAAAAGCTTCCTTGATTTGTGCCTCTTGTGCTTCTTTGTGGCGAATCATTCTGGCAACTGAACTGTAAACTTGCTTCCCTGTCCGGGCACACTGTCGACTGCGATGTTTCCTCCATGAGCTTCAACGATCCATTGCACGATTGACAGGCCCAGCCCCGCACCTCCAAGCGCGCGGGAACGGCCCTTGTCCACCCGGTAGAAGCGATCAAAAACGCGCTTGTGATCGGCCTGGTCAATCCCGATTCCGGTATCGCGAACCTCAATCTGCGCATTACCGTTTTGACGCGCCAGCACTACTGAAATCTCGCCGCCCTCCGGAGTGTATTTCACTGCGTTGTCGAGCAGATTCAGCATCATTCGCTTGAGTAGTTCGTCGTCGCCGTTCAGGACGATGGACGGAGAGCCGGCGTTCATATTCAAGCGCACACCTTTGTGCATTGCGAGCACCTGCGCCGCTCGCGTGCAATCGCTGACGACTTCATTCAGAGACAGCGGCTCCTTCATCAACAAGGCGGGCGCATCCAGCCGTTGCCGGGCGAGTATGAATAGATCTTCGACGATGCGTGAGAGTCGCTCGGCTTCCTCTTTGATCAATGCCAACGACTCTTCATATTCTTCACGCGTGCGTGTCTTACTTAATGCCACTTCCGTCTCGCCGCGTAACACAGCGAGCGGCGTTCGCAGTTCATGCGAAGCATCGGCAATGAATCGTTGCTGCTCTTTGAACGATGCCTCCAGGCGCGCCAGCAGATCGTTGATCGTGGTGGCGAGACGGCCGAGCTCATCGCGCGGATTGCTCACGTCCAGCCGCGACGACAAACGCTCAGCCGTAATGCGCTGAGTCTGCCTGTTCATCAAAGCAATTGGCAAAAGGCTCTTGCGTGCAAGAAAGTAACCACCGCCGGACGCCAACAACAAAACGAGCGGAACTCCCGCGAAGAAATCGCGACGCAAGCGACGCAGTCCTTCATCGACCACCGCCAGAGGTTCGGCGACGGCTGCAAATCCGAGCTCTCGATTCGACGAGACCGGAACGATGGCCACTCTCAGACCATCGATCGAGACAAAACTCACGCCCTGCTCACGCGCCTTAACCAACGCCGGCGCCGGCAAGGCCAGGCCGCTTCCCGAAAAATTCGCGGACGATGCAATAGCCTTCCCGTTATTGTCCGCGACCTCGACATAACGGTTGGGAAACACCAGTTCCGCCAGCACTATTTCGTTTGCCTTCGCCGATCCTACTTCTTCCAGCTCTTCGATGTACGCACTCGCCACAGTCTGCGCGGTCGAGCGCAACGACTCATCCTGACGCTCGTAAAAGATCGCGGCGGCGGCATAGTAAACAACAAATGCGAACACGACGAGCGACAGGGCAAGTACGCCTGCATGCCACAGCGTCAGCCTTATTCGAACGGAGTCAAACATACAGACGAATCATAGCTCAGAAGCTCCACGTCAACCCGACGCCGTACTGACGCGCGCTACGACTGTAGTGAGGTACGATCGCGGGCCAACGTGATTGAGTGATTGAAGGGTCGCGATGATGCGCCTTATACACATATCGACCAATCGCATATCCGGCGGCGCTGCCAACGACCACATCGGAAATATAATGTTTGCGTTCCGTAAATCGAGCCACACTGACGGCGCTCGCGATACCATACGCCGCCAGTTTGATGAGTTGACGATCGTGATACTCGTTTGCAATTACGGCTGCCACCGACCACACCTGCACACTATGTCCGGAAGGGAATGAATTTCCTCCGTCAAAGAACTCACTCCGTTCCCTCCCTTCCAGCGGCCGTGCGCGTTGTGCGATCTCCTTCAGCGCGCCGCTAACAATCAGGCTGTCCGCCAGCGCTTCGGCGCTGAGAATTCCGGTCTCACGCGCGCGATCGTCGCTCTTTTTTCGACCGACCAAATAGAAAGTCGTTGCCACCGCACCAAGTCCGTAAACCGAGCCTGCATAACTCACGATTTGACTCGCTTTCACCTGACGCTGAGAGTCCGCTATCTGATCACCTGTGATCCGATCGGTAGTAAAAAGGGCCATTGCACCGATACCTGACGGAATCATCCATTTCGCGTCAGCGCGGTGAAGGTGAAACGGCGCGGTCCAGATCGCTTTCTGATCGCGCAGGATGTTTCTGAAAAACTCCTTTTCGAGTGACTTGGGCGACGGTGAAGGTGTTGCTGTTGGGATCTGCGCGCGGACGCCACCTGCTGTCGCAAGAAAGATCGCAAAAACGATCATCACGAAGGCGCGCATCGAATTCTTCTGTCTTCGCATAATTAAATCTCCCTCATTGTCTCCGCACCATCGCATAGACGGTCGGCGTCACGACGAGTGAGAGCCCCAGCGCCATCGTCAATCCGCCGATTACCGCAATCGCGAGCGGTTGTAACAACTCTGAACCAGCCCCCAAGGCCAAAGCCAAAGGCAGCATGCCGAGCATCGCCGCCAATGACGTCATCAATACAGGTCGAAACCGTCGCCGTCCCGATCGCAGCAGCGCTTGCCGCAAAGTGTCTCCGGCTGCGAGGTGTTCCTCGACAGCATCGAGCATTAGAATCCCGTTCTTCGCCACGATGCCGACGATCATGATCATTCCCATGAGAGAAACGACGTTCAGCGTCGAGCCGGTGATGAACAGGGCGAGCAACACGCCGCTTAGCGCAAGCACGGCGCCCGTGACGATCGCAAGCGGATGTGCATACGAGCGAAACTCGATTAGCAGAGTGATGAACACCAGCAGCACAGCCAACACCAGCGCCATCGCGAGCTCATGAAAACTCCGCTGTTGTTCCCGGTAAAGCCCGCCATACTCGATCGTCATTCCCGGCGGCAACTTTACATCCTTAACGAGTTGACTTTGAATCTCGCCGATTGCCGTGCCCAGATCTCTTCCTTCAAGGCGACCGGTAACGGCGACCATCTGCCGCAGATTTTCCCGTTCAATCTCCGCCTGGCCTTTGTCATACTCTACATCCGCTACTTGATCCAGGCGAAACAGTTGACCGGATGGCGAACGAACTTGCAGCGCCCTCACCTTGTCGAGCGACGTGCGCACGTCTCTCGGAAAGATCACCCGCACCGTAATCAGGCGGTCCTGCTGCAAAATTGAAGAAGCAGCGTCGCCCGACATTGCGGTCGTAATAGTGCCGGCGATGTCGTTCGCAGCCACGCCGAACTGAGAAGCTCGCAAAGGATCGATGTTGAAGGTGACGGCTGGTCCACTGATAACGACCCCGCTCAATGTATCGACAACGCCCGGAACTTTCTTGATCGCAGTCTCGACCTCATCTGCCTTTGCCTGCAACGCCGCCGCATCTTCGCTGAAAAGCTTGACCTCGATCGGTTCGGGATTGCCCTGCAGATCTCCGATAACGTCGGGCAGGATGCCGACAAATTCGACTTCCAACGCCGGTTCTGCCTCGGCGATCTCTTCTCGCAGCCCTGCGATGACTTCTTCAGTGCTGCGCTTGTGACCGGGTTTCAGTTTGACTGCGAAATCACCCGTGTTCGGTTCAGTCACGAACAAACCCATTTCGAGCCCGGTGCGTCGCGAATAGCTTTCAATCTCCGGCGTCTTGAGCAACATCTCCTCGACGTGTTGGAGCATGCGATCCGTTTCGGCGAGCGACGATCCCGAAGGCGCGAGGTAGTCGAGCACAAACGCACTCTCGTCAAACTCCGGCAGAAATTCCGAGCCGAGTGAGCGATAAAGCAGATACGATCCCGCGAGCACAACGACGATCGTCAGTAGCACGGCCCAGCGATTGTCGAGGGCAAACCCCAGTACCGATTCGTAACGTCGAATAATCGCTCCGAGAAACCTGCCGTGCGTCTCCTCGTTTTCATCCTCTGGTTTGGCCCTGACAAATCGCTCGGCGAGGACTGGCGTAAAAGCAAGCGCCAGCACGAGGGACGTCAACAACGCGACCGACATCGTCAAAGCGAGCGAACGAAAGAAGACGCCCGTGACGCCCGTCAACAACGTCAACGGAAGAAACACGACCACCGGCGTAATCGTCGAACCGATTATCGGAACGGTGATTTCGGAAACCGCGCTCTGAACTGCTTCACGACGTGATTGCCCGCGCGACATGTGCGTGTAGATGTTCTCGACCACAACGATTGCATCGTCGATCACCAACCCAATCGCCGCGGCGACCCCACCCAGCGTCATCAGATCGAAACTGAGTCGCGCCAGCCACATCGCCAGAAAGGTAACGAGAACAGTTACCGGAATCACCAGGATTGCAACGAACGTGGTCCCCCAGTTACGCAGGAATGCGTAAAGAATGACGACGGAAAGCAGCAAACCGATAAGGATCGAGTCGCGAACGGAGTTGATGGACTCCCGCACGAGCAAAGACTGATCGTAATACGCTGCAACGCGGACGTCCTTTGGAATTTGACCGCGCATGGCCGTCAGCGCCGCTTTCACCTCATCGGCGACCGCTACGGTGTTTGCGTCCGGCTGTCGATTGATGTTGACGAGTGCCGCGGGACGGCCGTCGGCAGTCACGATCGTGTATTGCGGTTCGACTCCCGCTGACACCGTTGCGACATCGGCGACTGTGACGGGTGCGTTGTTCACAGTAGCGACGACGATCCCATTCAGTTCATCAGGCCGCTTTGCCTGGCCGCTTACGAGCGCGAGTTCAAGCTGATGGTTCTCCTCGATCAGACCCGGCGAGACGATGATGTTCGAATTGCGGATGGCCTCGACCACTTGTTGGCTGGAAACATTGTGGGCCGTCAGGCGATCGGGATCGATCGTGACGTGGAACTCTCTCGCTTTGCCGCCGGCGACGCCGACGACAGCCACTCCCGGCAGGCGCGCAAGTTGTGGCCGCACGATGTAAGTCGCCAAATCCCGAAGGGTGGCTTCGTCACGCTTGTCTGAAGTAAGGCTGTAACCCGTGACGGGAAACACAGCGAAGGTGAGTCGTTCAATGTTTCGAATCTCGGCGGTTGGCGGCAGTGTCGACAGCAGTTGAGACATGCGGGCCTGGACTAGCTGCAATTCCTGAATGATGTCGCCGCTCCAATCAAAATAGAGATTGATCTCTGAAGAGCCGCGCGCCGTCTTCGACTTGATTCGAGCGATGCCGGGAATGCCGTTCATCGCCTCTTCAATCGGGCGCGTGACGGAAACGAGTGTTTGCGAAGCCGGCGCTTCGCCGTTGTCGACGATGATCACGATGCGGGGAAAATCGGTTTGCGGGAAGACGGCGATTGGAAGCTGCCATGCGGCGTAAAGACCGGCAGCGCAGAGCAGCGCCACGAGCACGACAATGGCGCGCGCTTGATTCGAAACTACGCGAGCAAGCCTCATAAAATTGGGCCACGGATGAACACGGATTTACACTGATTAACCATTGCTTCTTTCTTATCCGTGTTATCCGTGTCGATCTGTGGCTCGACTTTCGTTCCGTCAGGCAAAGCGTAGTTGCCTTCGATCACCACAGTTTCACCACCGCGAAGTCCTTCGACGATTTCGATCTTGTCCGCTGTGCGAATGCCAACAGTCACTTTCGTCTCATGGGCCACGTTCTCCGCGTCGACGATCATCACCGTTCCTTCGTCCGCATTACTCGCCTCGAGCGTGACCGCTGAAGCAGGCACGACGATGGCGTCGTCTTTGGAGTTCGCGAAGACAGTCACTTGCGCCGCTCCATTCGCGCGCAACTTTCCTTCGCCGTTTCCGAGTGTCACCCAAACTTCAACAGTTCGATTCGCCGGATCGCTCGAACGGCCGAGCAACGTGATCTGCCCTTTCATTTCTTCCGCCGAAGTGTCTGTGGGCACGACTGTCGCCGCATCGCCCGCTTTGAGCTGCGCCACCACGGTATCTGCAAACGGCGCCTTCACGATTACAGTGCTGGTGTCGGCAATAGTGACCAGCTTTCCCCCGGCGGACGCGAATTCGCCTTCGTACTGAAACTGATCGGTAACGATGCCGGTAATCGGAGAGCGAATCGTGGCGTAGCTGAGTTGTGCATCGAGCGTCGCGAGGTGTTGTTGGGCCTGTGCTGTTCGTGCCGCGGCGAGCGTACGATCGTTTGGGTTCAACGATCGCGCGCGCAACGAAACTGTTTGTTCCTGCAAGCGCAACTCGTCCTCCGCCGTCGTTAGTTCCAGTTGCGAGGCTTCCAGATCCTTCTTCGAAATACCGCCTTTCTCGAATAAGGCGCGCCGGCGTTCGTAGGTGGCGCGAGCGTTATTAACTTTGGCGCGCGCGTCGAGGAGTGCTTTCTGATCTTCAGCGTTTGTCTTTGGGATCGTGCCGGTAACAAGGCTACGCTCGTTAGCGCGCGCTTCGTTGAGGGCGGCGACGGCTTCCGCTCGCTGCGCCTGGAGGTCGCGCGATTCCAACACCGCGATGACTTCACCTGCCCGCACGACTTTGTTTTTCAACAGTGCCATCTGCTTGATTTGTGCGCTGATCTTCGCGCCCACGTCAGCCTTCTCGCGCGGCCAGATCGTGCCAACCGCCGTTATTTGCGCAGCAATATTTTCCTTTTGGGCTTTGACGACCTTGACGCTGACGACCGGCGTTACTTCAGTTTCTGCTTCGGCCGCGGATCTTCTCCAGCGCCAAACGATCAGTGCGGCTAACAATAGGACCAGTATTCCGATCGATCCGACGATCAGAATAAAGTTTCGCTGGCGCACTATTAGCGCACGGCGCTGCTCGTGCAAAAGCCGATCGACTTCTTCAGCCGGTATCTTGTCAGGGTCCTCACTCATATTCGTTCGTCATTGGCTGCTTTGCCTCAAAAATTTTTCAGCCATAAAAAAGCACAAAAGCACAAAAAGGATCTCCTTGATTTTTGTGCCTTTTGTGCTTCTTTGTGGCGATTCATTCTGGAATGCATTCGGATTTGGTCTACCTTTGCGGCAAAGCAATCATTGGTTGGTGGCCTGCCGCAGTCGCGCGAGTGCTGTTTGATAGTCGAAGATGGCCTGATACAAAGCCGTGCGCTGCTCGACCAGAGTTGTTTGCGCATCGGTGACTTCAACTATTTGCGCTTCACCGGCGCGATAACGCGCGATCGATGCCGCGACATTTTCTTCTGCCTTGGTCACGGCTTCGCGTGCGACGTTAATCCGTGCCGCGGCGCTCGTTGCCTGCGAACGTGCGGCGTAGAACTGTTGCGTGAATCCACGTAACGCCAGAGCTCGTTCGTTCTCTGCGACCTCAGCGCGCAATCGCGCCTGGCGCTCTCGGCTGCGACTCGCTCCCCAGTCGAAGACGGGGATGTTCACACTGATGGCAGCCGATACGCCGCTGTGTTCTTTGAGTCGCGGGCCGCGCAGCGAATCAGTGTCAAAGCCGCCATTGAGGGAGTAAGAAAGTGATGGCAAGCGCTCGGCGCGAGCGATCTTGATTTCTTCTCGTGCCGCGCGCAGTTGTTGCTCCAGTTGTGTGAATTCAGGGCGACGAGAAATGTCGTCAACTTTGAACTGCTGAAATTCAGAATTCACGGGAAGCGCCTGGGCTAGATCACTGGTGGCGATTGGTTGGGTGAACTGGTACCCGACGAACACACGCAAAGCTCCGGCAGCGATGTCTTCGTTTACGCGTGCGCGTTCTAACTCGTCGCGACGCGTCAGCGTCTGCAACTGCGCTCGCGTCAAATCGACCGGCGCAACTTCGCCGCCGCTCAACAGCAGGGAAGTGATGTGTTCGAACTCTTCCGCTGCTCTTAAGTTTCCTTCTGCCGCGCGGTGTTGCGCGTTTGCCAGCGCGAGTCCGTAATAAGCTTCAATCACTGCCTGGGCCAATGCACGCCGCGCCACCTCCGTGCCGGCACGCGCCGCCGCAAGCAACGCGCGGTTCCTGTTCAGACTCGCGCGCAATCTCCCCGCGATATCAAAATCGCCGGAAACATTCACGAGGGCTTCATACGCGCCGATCGCATCGTTTGCGATAAAACTCGGCGCGCGCGGTTCGCCGGGAGGTAACCCAAGCGCAGGCGATGTGTAGATGTAACTCAGCGGTACGCTGACTTTCGGCAAAAACGCAGCACGTGCCTGGTTTAGATCTTCTGCGGCGATTCGCTCGTTCAGTGTCGCGCTTTGAAGAGTTGACACTTGCGCGTTCGCCAGTCGCAAGACGTCGTCGAGAGTAAGCGGATTCGGCTGGGTCTGTCCTTGCGCCAACGATGCGAGGCAGACTACCGCGACCAACGCTACAAGAGTGAACCCGGATCTCGTTCTGCTCGACATACTCGGTCTGTGAATGGACCGAGTATACGTGGTCCTACCTTAACGGAAGATTAATGACGCGGGATGCATCAGAAGTCGTTGTCCAAGTCTACTCTCGTGCTTCGAGGATGTAGCCTTCACCGCGACGGGTGTGCAGGAGTTTAATCTCGCTTCCACCATCGATCTTTTTACGCAAACGGTTCATGTAAACCTCGATCGCATTTGAGAAAGGATCGAAGGAGTCGTCCCAAACATGTGCCGCGATCTCCGCGCGCGAAACGAGTTGGCCCGCACGCCGCGCGAGATACTCCAACAACGCATACTCCTTTGCCGTCAACAGCACTTCCTGCTCCGCACGAGAGACACGATGGCTGGCTGAATCGACGACGAGGTCAGCAATTTCCAGCACATCCGGACGAAGCTGCGAATCACGTCGGAGCAACGCGCGAATTCGCGCGAGTAGTTCGCGAAAAGAAAACGGCTTGGTCAGATAATCGTCAGCACCAGCGTCAAATCCCGTGATGCGATCGTCGACGGCTGCTCGCGCCGTCAACATGAGGACGGGCGTTGCGTTTCCGCGTGCGCGCAGCTCGCGGCAAACTTCAAAACCGTCACGCTGAGGCAGCAGCACGTCCAGGACAATCAAGTCGTAATCGTTAATCGAAGCTTGATAAAGACAAGCCTCTCCGTCAACTGCTATATCGACTGCGTAACTCTGCTCGCGCAAACCCCTGGCGATAACGTTAGCCATACGAGGTTCATCTTCTACGAGAAGAATTCGCATCGTCTTTGCTAGTCAGAACACATCGCCCGCGAGAGTACGTCTATGCTTCCAACGCGCGCTGAACTACAAGCGTATCGACGTACTGCACAAACTGCCTCGCTTTTCCGTCGCTGATCTTCCAGACGTGTGCGAACTTTGCCTGAAAGCTCTTGCCCGTTCGCTTGTACGTCCCGCTGTACTTGCCTAACGCGACGATCGTATCTCCGCCGTCAATGAATTCATCGGGCACGGCCGCGAATCCTTCCCACTCCGATCCCAACCGCATAAAAACACCTTCGAGCACTGCCCTCGGACCGTGATAAGTTCCGCCGTACGGAAATCCTTCGGCTTCCGTCCACGCGCAATCGGGCGTCAAAAAAGCAAGCACTGTTGGAATGTCGCCTTTCTCGAAGGCGTTGTAAACCTGTTGCACGGAATTGAGATTGGTCAAGTGTTTTCCTCTCGTCGTTGATTTGCAGACTTACACGATCTAACACGATAATGGGCCAACATGGAAACACTAAGAACGTTATATCCCGAGATCGAACCTTACGACAGCGGCCATCTCAAGGTGTCCCCTGTTCACGAGCTTTATTACGAGCAGTGCGGCAATCCGAATGGGAAGCCGGTCGTTTTTCTGCACGGCGGGCCGGGCGCGGGCTTGATCCCCGATTACCGACGCTTCTTCGATCCCGAAGCCTATCGCGTGATTCTCTTCGAGCAGCGCGGCGCCGGTCGCAGCAAGCCGCATGCTTCGCTTGACGACAACACGACCTGGCATCTTGTCGAGGATATCGAACGGTTCCGCGAGCATTTTGGGATCGAGCAGTGGCTCGTGTTTGGTGGATCGTGGGGCAGCACACTCGCGCTTGCGTATGCTGAGACACATCCGGAGCGAGTGCGCGGGCTGGTGTTGCGCGGGATTTTTCTTTGCCGGCCGAAAGAGATTCGCTGGTTCTACGAAGACAGCCAGGGTGCGAGCGCGATCTTTCCGGAGCCGTGGGAACAGTACGTTCGCATTATTCCCGAAGCTGAGCGCGGCGACATGATCCGTGCATATTATCGTCGCTTAACAAGCGACGATGCTTCGGTACGTCTCGAAGCGGCGAAGGCGTGGTCGATCTGGGAGGCGAGTGCTTTGCGACTCCTTCCGGACCAGAAGATGATCGACGACTTCAGCCAACCGGACATGGCGATCGCACTCGCGCGCATCGAGTGTCATTACTTCGTGAACAACTGTTTTTTCGATACGGACAATTATCTAATCGAGCACGTCGATCGCATTCGCCACATTCCCGGCGTGATCGTGCATGGACGCTACGACATCGTCTGTCCAGTGATGAACGCCTGGGACCTGCACCGCGCCTGGCCCGAAGCAACCCTGAAAATCATCCCCGACGCCGGCCACGCCGCCACCGAACGCGGCATTGCGGACGCGCTGATCCAGGCGACCGATTCATTTCGGTGATGTGTTGACAGGATGACAGGATTTACAAAGCTGGTTCGTGACGTATTGAGAGCAACGCACTTGGACAATCCGTGATGATGTTGTCCACACCCATCTTTCGGTCGTCGTAGAGCGCCATAATGGGATGACAACTACTTAATCGCAATCGGATTTATGATCGCTTGCACACCGCCCGTAATTCGCGCTGGACCGAGCGTGAACAGGAATTCCCACGCCTGGTCCTTCACCATCTCTTCAGTATTGATGTTCTCGAGCACGTGAATGCCGTTGAGCGGAATCAAAATCTGGTGGACTTCAAAGATACCAGCATCCTTCTCAAACGGAACTACCTCGAAACTCCACGTGTCCGTGCCGATCATCGCCACTTCCAACGATGCGAGATACTTCGCGCCTTCGCGTCCGAGCCCCGGGGCAACGGAACCGTAACGTTTGTTGTCCTTGCCAAGCAGCTTCAGCCAACCGGTATAGAACAACACAACGTCGCCTTTTTCGATGGAAGTAATGCCCTGACGTTTCATCGCGCCTTCGATCTCGGCGCGGTTGAACGCTGTTCCTTCTTTGACGATGTCCGTTTTGAAGTAACCGGCCATATCGAGCAGGACGCCGCGCGTCGCGACTGCCGGCACGTGCTCGACGCCGAGTTTCTTCAGCCCGTCAGTCATTACGAAATCCGCGGCCTTGTTGCAGTTGTAATAGAGGTAGTCGATGCCGATGTGGCCCAGGCCGTCGATTTGGGAACCAATGCCTGCCCACCCGGTAATCATGTCATCGTTG
>DASSEB010000128.1:0-7904 GCA_035696765.1 Pyrinomonadaceae bacterium
CGCCACGAGGCCTCGTTCTTGCCTTCTTCGATTGTGTCGAACGAAACGTCCCACCATTGCTTGATCGTAAGCTCGTCGTCATGAAAGTGGACCAGGTGACCGGGTGGAACGGTCTTCACGTTTGCAAACAACGTGTTCGGATCGGGCGACCACAGGAAAGTAAGAAACTGGTGCAGCGCTTCGGGATTGAGTTCAGGCTTTACCAATCGCGTGGCGAGGATCACTTTGATCTCCGAGCCGAATGCGAATGCGGCAGGCGCGTCCGTGCTGGCTGGAATGAAGGAGTAATAGAGAGGCTTGATGCCGACGTGATCGCGAACCAGTGTCAACGTGCGTTCGCGGTTGTCCCAAACGGCGAAGGCAAACATGCCGTTCAAATGTTCGACAGCTTCCCAGCCCCACTCGGAAATAGCTGCGAGCAGCACTTCGGCATCTGAGTCCGTGCGGAATGTATGGCCCAGTGGCTTTAGCTGTTCGCGAAGTTCGCGATAGTTATAGATCTCGCCGTTGAACGTGAGGACGTAGCGGCCGTCGTGCGAGAGCATCGGCTCGTGACCCGCGGGACTCGGGTCGATGATTGCGAGGCGGCGATGGCCCAGGCACACGCGCCTGCCGGAGGAATCGATCGGCTCGGAGGTCCAGATTCCCTGATCGTCCCGGCCGCGATGCTCGATACTCTCGAGCATCGGACCAATAAACTTCTCCGGCTCGACACTAACAATTCCAGCGATTCCGCACATTGATCAAAAACCCAACCACAGATTACACAGATTTGAAAACCGATCTGCGCAGATCTGTGTAAAAGATCCGTGTAATCTGTGGTTCAAAGCTCGAAGGGGCGACGCTCATGGAGAGAATCGAGCACGCGGAACGTCGCGCGGCTCGTCGCTGCTAATTCTTCGAGGCTGATCGGCGCAGCGCCACCTTCGAGCACGCTGGCACAAACTGCGCGCACCTGCGCTTGCTGACCTTTATCCTGCGCCTTCAACGTCACCTGCTCTTCGCGACTGTCCTTGTAAAGCGTCGCGCGTCGATAGTCATCGAGCACAAAAACTTTTCCCGCGCCGAATATCTCAACGCGCTCCTTCGCCAACGCTTTGTCGCCTTCGCTGAGATATGCAATCGCGCCATTCGAACCATCGGCAAATCGCACGGTGATAAAAACAGAGTCGGCATCGACTACCTTGCTCGACTTTGCGCTCATCGATTCCGCAAACACAAACACCGGCGGCGCACCGGTCAGGTACTGCATCAGATCGACGAAGTGACAAACCTCGCCAACTATGCGGCCGCCGCCCTCATCAGCGTGCTGTGTCCAGTGTTCTTTCGGAATGCGGCCGGCGTTCACTCGATAGAGTATCGAGAGCGGCGTGTCGCGGCCGCTGAAGAAATCTTTTGCACGCTGAGCCAGTGGCGAGAAGCGCCGGTTGAAGCCGACCATCAGCTTGCCCGCGGAGCTTTCGGCGGCTTCGAGAACTGATTCCAACTCTTCATCGTTGAGCGCGAGCGGCTTCTCGACAAACACGTGCTTGTCGCGCTCCAGTGCTTTGCGTGCAAGCTCAGCGTGCGTGTCGTGTCGCGTGCCGATTACGACGAGATTGACCTTCGCGTCTTCCAGCACCTCATGAGCGCTGGATACCGCATACGCAAATCCAAATCGCTTTCCAACGTCGTGCGCCGAGATCCCCGAAGCTGTTGCGATCGAACTAAACTCAACGCCCTCGGCTTTAAAGTGTGGGAGCAACATCGCGGGGACGTAGCCGCCCGCGCCAATCACTCCCAATGCAATCGACTTCTCAGGTTTCCGCACCGGAGGCGTCGCACTGAGCGGTACTCGTCGCACCAGTTCGCTTTGCGGATCGTAATTGAGCACAACACCCAGATACGGTTCCTGCACGTCGCCAGAGATCAACCGGTAAGCGTGCTCAGCTTGTTCGATTGGAAAGCGGTGCGTCGTCAGTCGCTCCACGTTGACGCGCTTGTCGCCGACAAGTTCGAGAAAGCTCTCGATGTTTCGCTTCTCGGTCCAACGCACGTAAGGAAGCGGATAGTCGTGGCCTCTCTCTTCGTAATCAGGATCGTATCGGCCTGGGCCATACGACATCGAAATGATCAGCTTGAGCTCACGACTGAAGAACGGCTGGCGTGGGATGTTCATGCCGGTCATACCGACGACGATCACGCGTCCTTTCAAACGCGACACTTGCGCGGCTAGCTCGATCGGCTGGTTCGAGTCAGTCGCAGCCGTGATCAGCACTGCGTCAGCGCCGTGACCACGCGTCCAGGTCGCGATCTCTTTCGCCGCCTCTTCGTTTGAGACCACGGCCTTGTCAGCGCCCATCTCCAGTGCTAAAGCGACGCGCGACTGATCCAGATCGAGTCCGAAGACGCGACAGCCATTCGCTTTGAGCAGTTGGACCGTGAGTTGGCCCACCAAACCCAACCCGATCACGACCACCGATTCACCGAGCGTTGGCTCCCCCAGCCGCACACCCTGCAACGCGATCGCGCCGAGCGTTCCATACGCGCCCGACTCAAAACTCACACTCTCAGGAAGATGAACACACAGGTTCTTCGGCACCGACAAAACTTCCGCGTGCGACGCGAAACCAACACCCGCACACGCGACTCGATCGCCGATCTGAAATTCAGTCACATCGTCAGCAACCGCGGAAACGATTCCCGCGGCGCTGTAGCCCAACGCCTGCGATGCCGCCATCTTGTCGCGCACGGAAGCAAACGTGTTGAGAATGCCTTCGTTCTTCACCTTCGCAACAACAGCCTTCACCAGATCCGGTCGCTGCCGCGCCTCCTGGACCAACCCTTTGCTGACCAGTTCGACGGCAGCGCGTTCAGTGCCTGCACTAATCAACGACGCAACCGTGCGCACCAGCACTCGGCCTCTCTGCAACGCCGGCACCGGCACTTCGCCAACGAATGGTCTACCTGTTTTTCTGTTCTGAAGGACTTGCTTCATCCTGCTAATCTTTTTTTTCAATCACGCTTTCGATTAACTCACTCACCCACTCTGCACGCGCGTCCCAGGTGCCACCCGCTACCGCAGCCTGGCGCCTCGCCGCATTCACCGGATCCGTATCGTGAAGCGCCTCGTCGACCAGGCGCATGAAATCGTCTCGCGTGCGCGCGATGCGCAGCACGTCGCGCATCGGCTCGTATTCCGGTAACGGGGAAATCACGACCGGCTTCCCCGTCGCAAGGTATTCACGAACCTTGATCGCCGAGCCGTAACTCGTAAAAGACTGCTCAGTTTCCCACGGCAACACGCAAACGTCGAATCCCGCCGCATACGCAGGCAGTTCTGCATACGGCACCGCCGGCAGAAAGTGCACGTTCGGCAACTCTTCGATATCGAGCCCGCGTGATTTGTTTCCGATGAAGATCCATTGCCACTCAGGCCGCTCGCGTGAGGCGCGCTTGATCAACTCCTGATCCACCAGCCAGGGCTCGACAGCGCCAAAGTATCCCAAACGCGGCCGGGGAATTTTAGCAATCTCGGGCACGACGCTGATCGTTCCGCCGGCGACGTGCCGCCAGTGATCGTACTCGACGCCCTGTTCGAGCAGGTGCGATCGTTCACATCCACGCGTGGCCTCGTTAAAAAGCTTTCGGCCGGAATAGAAAATGAGGTCGGCGGAGTCGATGGCCCTTTCATGCAGTGTGCGTATCAACGCCGGATCGGTAGCGTGATCCATCGTGTTCGCATCATACTTGTCCGACACGTGATAGACCACCGCCGATTCGCCGAACGCGCCAATCATATCGGCGGCAGTGGGAATCGCGATCCAGAGAATGGGGTTTGTCAGTCCACGGCTACGTGCGAGACGATTGATCTGCGCTCCAATCAAGCGACGATTGACAGAGCGCGCGGCCACCGTGCCAAAGAACGGTAGACTCGCGGGCGAGACAACTGTGATGCCTTCGTCCGTTTGCCGTGCGAGCTTCGAATAACTGCCGAGCTTGCGTTTGATTCGCGGTAGCAGGTCCTTGTGGGCCAGGGCAGGCAGGCCCATCGAGATCGAGTTAACGAAGATCACCTTGTTGCCGGCGCGCGCGAATTTGCGCATCAGGTGGGCCTTGGAATGCGGATGGTGATACCACCAGTCTTCACCGCCAAAGCAGATAATTGATCGGTCGCTCAGCATCGTGGACAGGATTCACAAGATTTTACAGGATCTACAAGATAAATCATGGCTTCTCTTTGTTGCCATCGCCATTATCTACCTCGCATTTCCAACCCGCGCTTACTATTGGGACGGGATCGTGTTCGCGCAGGCAATCGAAGACGCTGCCAGTCTCAATCCTTCTCTGGTTCATCCCAACCATCTCATTTACAACTTTGTCGGGTACATCTTTTACAAACTCCTGCGCGGATTTGGATTTGAACTGAGGGCCTTAACCGCGCTGCAGATCCTGAGCAGTGTTGTCGGGGCGGCTTGTGCCGGAGTGCTGTTTGCGATTCTGAGAGACACTCTGCGTTCGTTGTACCTCTCCGTTTGTCTCACTGTGCTGTTCGCGTTTTCTGCGACGTGGTGGAAGTTTTCCACGGATGCGAATGCTTACATTCCGAGTGTGCTGTTTCTGCTAGTGAGTTTTTATCTCGCGCTGCCGGATCGAAAAGCAAGACCGTTGTTGGTAGCTGTAACTTTCTTCATCAGCATGGCGTTTCACCAACTCGCGGTCTTGATGTTCCCTGTTCTCGCGATCGGTGTTTACTTGCAGGATGGCGGATCACGCTCGCCGAAGCGACGTGCACTCAACGTAGTCGTCTTCTCGGTGGTAGCAACGACGCTGATCGTCGTGACGTACGCATACTTTTTCTACCTCGCATCGGGCTCTCTTGACGTTGGAAGATTACTTCGCTGGTCCGCTTCGTATTCACCCGACGCTGATACGAAGTTCAGCTTTTGGTCCAACCTGCAATACTCAATGCGCGGCCACGTGCGACTCTTCTTTGGCGGCCGGTTCAATTCGCTCCGTGGTCTGATGAATCCGTTCGTAGTTGTGCTGATCGCATGCCTCATACTGGCGGTGCTCTGGTTCATCTACGAGGCGTTGAAACGGTTGATGACGATTGGGCGGTCGCGCGAAGTGGGACTCGAGCCGCGCCAGAAGATTGTACTCTTGCTTGCACTCTCATGGACCGCCGTCTACCTTGTGTTTCTCTTTTTCTGGTTGCCGCAGAACACCTTCTACCGGCTCTTTTACCTGCCTGCCTTGATTCTGCTGCTCGGTCTCGCGCTCGCGTCTTTCAAAGGTCCGCGGTCATGGGCGCTGGCAGTGTTCGTGGCGGCTGTCGCGCTCGCGAATTTTCTTTTCCTCATCTACCCGTTTTCGCACGTGGAAAAATATCCGCCGCTCGTGTTTGCGTTACAGATGAATCGTGAATGGCCGGCTGGTACGGTGATTTATTACGGCGCGGAGAACTCGGACGAACAGCTAGTGCGCTATTTCAATCCCGGAACGCGTTGGAAGCGGCTGGATCCAAAATCATTGGAACTTCTCGATCGCGAACCTGGTGCGTGGTTAGAAACAACTGCGATCGCTCAACTCGCTTCAATACCTGAAGGAGCCCGGTGGCTCGAATCGCACGTTCGTAAGGAATCGCTCAAAGAACTCAACGACGGCGCATTTAAAATTCGCTTTATTCAAATCAGGCCGCAATAAGGCACAAAATGCACAAAACTAAGGCTTTCGTCGCGCCACACACAATCCCGACACACCGAACGGCAGGTTCATATATCTCAAGATCAAACCCTCCGCACCAAACAACTTCCCTAAAACGCCATTCAGCGCCGTGACATTGATATTGTTCTCAGTCGCCGCCTTCATCCCCGTCAAGCGCATGAGTTTTCTTATCAGGAGGATCGGCAGGAAGAACGTGATGTTCGCATACGTCGTCCGTTCGATCTCAAATCCGGCCTGCTCCAGTACGCGCCTCAGTTCCGGCAAACGATAACGCCGGCGGTGATGGCTGACGTCATCCTGCAAGCCCCACAGGAACATGAACGTCGGCACAAACAACAGCACACGCCCGCCCGGCCGCAGCACGCGCCGCATTTCACTCAAGCCCGCAAGGTCGTCGTCCATGTGCTCGACGACGTCAAACGCAGTCACGAGGTCAAACGTGCCGTCGTCATAAGGAAGTTCTTCACCCGCGCCCAATCTCACTTTATCCAGCCCACGCTCGCGACAGAACGCGAGCGCGTCTTCGGAAATATCCACACCCTCCGCGTCTCCATACTTCGAAAGCATGAGCAGGTTCGCGCCGGTGCCACAGCCCACGTCGAGAATGCGCGGACGCCGATCGGTCACACTCCGGCAAATCTCTTCCACGAATGCGGCGAGGATCTTGCGCCTGCCGATGTGCCACCAGTGCGACTGCTCCACGCGGAAGAGAATCGGATAGGTGTGCTCCATCATTTCGCGCGGGAGCGTATTCGCGTTTGACTTCATCCTGTAATCCTGTCCAACAGCCATTTAATAGCCGCGCCTGCAAAGACAATCAACACCCCATGCATCGGTAGCACGTACCGGATCTCCGTGTGCGCCGCCGTGCCCGGAACAAGATAGTAAAGTACGGTCACCAGCAGCAAACACGTCAACCTCAGATCTCTGCGTGCCGCGACGTAGATCCCAAACGCAGCGAGCGGCAGAAAGAGATATCTCGCGACGCTCTGTATCATCCCCAGCACATTCACTCCCGCCGCAACGACGCCTCTCTGCATTCGCGGTGGCAGACATTTTGTGCTCGTCACGTTGATGCCGCTCGTCGCACAGTACGGCACCGGATCGCCCGCAACCTTCAGCATGCCCCACATGCGCCCGAGCATCACGCCCGCATACCAGATCGGATGTTGGCGGATAAATGCGAGCGACTCACGCGTGCGTTCGCGGTCGCGTCGAATGCCGTCAGGCCACTGCAGATCGGCATCGGGCGGCAAGTTCAGCTTCGTCCGCTCGTGTTGCAGCAGCTTATCGTCGCCGAACAGAAATCCGTTGTTCCTGCCGAGGTCAGTCTCGCCCAGTCCTTCCCACAGGTTCACGCCGATCGTTCCGCCGGTCGGCGTGAAGTCAGGGAAGACGAGGAAATTACGTATCACGATCGGCGCGATCACTACGACGGTGGCGAGCAGAACAGCGCCAGCCAACCTTAGTCTCACCGGCCACGCCGCTTTAACAAGTGCGAGCAACGCGATGGCCCAACCCACGCACAAGTACAACGGGTTCACACGCAACCAGCACGCAATGCCCAACAGCACTCCGGCGCCGATCGCTAACCAAACGCTTTTACGTTGCAGAGCAAGAAGCAGCAGCCAGTTGCCGCCGAGCACAAACCACGTCGTGGGCATGTCGGCTGACGGATACGCTGCGTACATTGCAAACAAGGGCGATAGTGCGACGAGGAAGCTGCTCGCAATCGCTGCACGCGGGCCAAAAGCTGTGTATGCGATCCCCCCGATCAGCAGTAACGAAAGAACCAGATCGGCAAACCACAGCACAAGCTGGACTGAGTAAGCCGAATGCTCACCGGTGACTTTGTAGATCAACGCGACGAGGGCGGGAAACGCAGGTGGATACTGGGCCAGATCCGTGCGAGTCTGATCGTCAATCCAGAAGAGTCGTTGGCGTCCGTCAAGGATATCGCGCGCCTGACGATCGAACTTCGCATACGAACCAACCTGGAACCACGCCGGATCGTCGAGATGCGCGCGCATGAATTGCAGCGTGAGGACGCGCACGCTAATCGCGATTAGCAATAACGTAAGGATTGCCGGCAGTTGTTTGCGATTGATCCGCAAATCCTGTCAATCATGTAATCCGGTCACTTAACAGCCGTGACGATCACATTCCAACCGATTTGTTTGCGTAGCCGATCGAGCATT
>DASSEB010000129.1:0-4123 GCA_035696765.1 Pyrinomonadaceae bacterium
GTGGAAGATCGCAGCGATAAACGCGCCCACACCGCAGGCCAGGAACATGTACCCGAGCTGCGAAATCGTTGAATAGGCCAGGACTTTCTTGATGTCGTTTTGCGCGAGCCCGATGGTTGCGGCGAAGAGCGCGGTCGCGGCACCGATGATGGCGACGATAAACATCGCCGTTGGCGCGTGCACGAAGATCTCCGAGCAACGCACGATCATGTAGACGCCCGCGGTGACCATCGTCGCGGCGTGGATCAGCGCGGAAACTGGCGTCGGACCAGCCATCGCGTCGGGCAGCCAAACGTACAAAGGTATCTGCGCGCTCTTTCCCACCGCGCCGATAAACAACAGCACCGCGATCGACGTTGCGCCGCCGGCGAGGATGGCTCCGGCAGTGAAAGGATCGACTGGTTGGCTTTTGAAGAACGAGAGCGCGGTGTGTGCGGCTTCACCCGCCGCTGGATTGGCGAAGAAGCTCACTGAACCCGTGACGAAGAACGTCAGCATGATTCCGAGCACAAAGCCCCAGTCGCCGATACGGTTGGTGATGAATGCTTTCTTCGCGGCGTCGCCCGCCTCTTTGCGGTCGGTGTAGTAGCCAATCAGCAGGTACGAACAAAGGCCCACGCCTTCCCAACCGACAAACATCAACAGGAAGTTGTCGGCGAGCACGAGGGTGAGCATCGAGAACATGAACAGGTTGAGAAAGGCGAAGAAGCGATAGAAGCCTGTGTCGCCGTGCATGTACCCGACGGCGAAGAGATGAATGAGAAAGCCGACAAAGGTGATGAAGAGAGCATAGGTGCCGCTCAGTCGATCCATACCGAGCCCGAAGTCGGCGTGAAACGTACCGACCTGAAGCCACGTCCAGATGTGATCGAGGAGGGGCGTCTCGGAGCGCAACGCGCCACCCGATTTGAAGGCGAGATAGAACGCCACTAACGTCGAAACCGCCACCGACCCACACGCGACGATGCCGATAAATCGCTCATCGCGCACACGCCTGCCGACGAACCAGTTGATGACCGCACCAGCGAGCGGGGCAAAAATGATCAGACTGAGGATGTTAGTTTCCATCCGTAAAAAAATCCGCGTTAATCCGTGGCTACAACTTCAAAATGCTCGCATCATCCACATCCAGCGACTCTCGATTACGAAAGATCGCAATAATGATCCCCAAACCGACCGCAGCTTCAGCAGCAGCGACTGTCATTACGATGAACACAAAAAGCTGCCCGGTAACGTCCTGAAGAAAACTTGCGAAGGCGACAAACGTCAGGTTCACAGCGTTCAGCATCAACTCGATGCACATGAACATTGCAATGATGTTTCGCTTGATGATCACGCCCGCGACGCCGATCGTGAACAACACCGCCGAGAGCGCCAGGTACCATGAAAGTTGTGGTTCCATCTTCTTAGTCCTGCCTCGATTGATTGCGCAAACCCTTGATGCCGAGAATTCGCGCTGCTTCGTCAGCGGTGTCAGCCTCTACCACGCGCAGGTCATCGGGCGCGGCGTTCGGATCCACGATCGACAACGGCAGCTGTTGTGCTCCGGGAACGACGCGCGCGTTCGGCGGCAGCAGTCGAGCGCGGCGGGCGAGAGTCATCGCGCCGACAATCGCCATGAGCAGCAGTATCGAAGTGATCTCAAACGGCAAAAGGTAATGCGTGAACAATGCCGGTCCGATTGAGTGAGTCACGCCGATGTCCGGAGCACCTTCTGATGGAATGACCCTGAAATCCTGCACAGACACAAGCATGAAAGCCACTTCCGCAATCAGGATCGCGGCCAACACGACAGCCGTCGGCACGAGAAATCTCAGACGCGTACGCCGCCGCTCTTCCTGCTCGACGTTCAGCAACATGATTACGAAGACAACCAGCACCATGATTGCGCCCGCGTAAACGATCACTTGCACCGCGGCGATGAACGGCGCCGCGAGCATGACGTACAGGCACGCGAGCGAGATGAAGACACCAATCAGCGAGATCGCGCTGTACAGCGGGTTGCGCTGCGCGACCACCGCGAGCGCGCAGCCGATTGCGAGTGCTCCAAAAAGAATGAAGAGAAGTGCCAGCATCAAAGATTCGGAAACAGGAATATCAACGTCGCGGTAATGAAGATGCTGAACAGCGCCAACGGCAACAGGATCTTCCAGCCGAAGTTCATCAATTGATCGAACCGGAATCGCGGGAGTGTGCCGCGCAACCAGATGTAAAGAAACAGAAAGAAGATAACTTTCAACAGAAAGCCGATCGCGCTGACGAGTCCAAACAAAAACGTGCCGCGCCCGAAGATGTCTTCCGCAAACGGCACGTTCCAGCCACCAAGAAACAACGTGGTGGCCAGCATCGACACCGTGAACATGTTGATGTATTCAGCGAGGAAGAAGAGCGCGAACTTCATCGCGCTGTATTCGGTGTGAAAACCGGCGACGAGCTCCGTCTCTGCTTCGGGAAGATCGAACGGAACGCGATTCGTCTCCGCGATCGCCGCAGTAAGGTAAATCAAAAAACCGAGCGGCTGAAAGAAGATGAACCAACGAAAGCCGTGCCAGCCTGATTGCAGTTCGACAATCCGGCCGAGCTCGAGCGTGCCTGCGAGCATGATCACGCCGATTAGACTCAAGCCGAGGGCGAGCTCGTACGAGATCATCTGCGCGGCAGAGCGCAAGCCGCCCATCAAACTGTACTTGTTGTTTGACGACCAGCCGGCGAGTGCGATGCCGTAGACGCCGATAGACGTGACGCCGAGAACGTAAAGCAAAGCGACGTCGAAGCGCGCGACGACCAGCGGTATGGTGATCGAAGTAAACGGGATTCTGATCTCGGGTCCGAACGGGTAGACGATCATCGTCATCAACGCCGCCATGGTTGCGATCACGGGCGCGAGAAAGTAGACGAAGCGCGTCGATTTGTCGGGGACGATGTCTTCCTTAAGGATGAATTTCAGCAGGTCTGCAAAGGGTTGGAGCATGCCGCCGTAGCCGACGCGGTTAGGACCAAGCCGTCCCTGGATGAAGCCGAGTATGCGGCGTTCGGCGAGTACGGTGTAGGCCACGATCAGGAGCACGACAACAAACGCCACCGTGATGGCGGCGAACTTGAGGGCTATATCGATCGCAGTGTCCATACTTAGTTAGGCCACAGATTTACACGGATATCACGGATCAGACCAATACTTTATCTTGTTCCTGATCCGTGTAATCCGTGTTCATCCGTGGCTGAATTTGGTATAGCGGCGAAATAGCAGTCGTCTCCGGCCGCGGATTGCCTGATGCGAGCAGATGAAACTGCGACACTTTGTCCGTCAGCATCCCCAAACGGAACAACTCCACGCCAACGTCAGGCGTTACGTTCACCTTCTCACCGGTATCCGGCAGCGCTTCCACACGGCTCCGGAGCGTCGACGTATCTCGCGCGTCAGAAGACCCGATCGCATGGCGTGCCTGCACCGGGTTCGTTTCGTCTTTCAGCTTCGGATAACTCATCTCCGAATACGCCGGCACACTCCTCGCGATATCTCGGAAGACCGCGCTCGCGGCCATCTCGTATCCGAAATCCATCCCGAGCTCTTTCGCCAGTTGCGCGACGATCATCCAGTCAGGCTTTGACTGGTGCAGCGGTGGAATCGACTGCCGCACACGTTGGACCAGCCCGCTGTTGTTCGTGAACGTGCCGTCCTGCTCGGCGTACGAGGCAGCGGGCAACACGACATCGGCCGCCGCCGTGGTTTCGTTCTCAAATAGTTCCTGCACTACGAGAAAGTCGAGCCGCGAGAGCGCATCTTCATGTGCGGCGAGTTGTTCCGGTAGAAAACTCCCGGCCATGTAGAGCGCGCGAATCTCGCTGCCCGTGGCGGCAAGGAGGTGCAACGGCGAAGTCGGTGCGTCCATCATGTGCATGTCGTGCGCGCCGATGCTGTTGTTGTAGAACGGCAGCGGATGAAATAGGACGCGCCGGCCCTCGGCAGCAAAGACGCTCGCGAATTGAGTGATGATTGCCTGCGCCTCGCTGCTGATTTCATGACTCACGAGGACCACTACGTCGCCGGGTGTATTTGCAATCACCTGCCGTGCCGCCTCGATCTCCTGCGCTACAACTCCGGCTTTCTGTGCAGCGAGTGTGT
>DASSEB010000130.1:0-11953 GCA_035696765.1 Pyrinomonadaceae bacterium
TAGGCTTTGGCCCAGAAGCAAAAAATGAGTCCTGCACTGCCTCCCGAAATCCACGATTACATCAGGCGTGCGCTGGCGGAGGACATCGGATCGGGCGATGTCACGACCGACACGATTGTGCCCGCCGGTGCTTCGCTTCGCGGCCGCATCGTCGCAAAGCAGGACGGCGTCGTCGCCGGTTTGGAAGTCGCCCGGCAGGTGATGCTTGCTTTGAGTGAGCGCATTCAATTCGTCGCAAACATGGCCGACGGCGCAAACGTCACACGCGGCACAGCCCTCGCCGATGTCGAAGGCTCAGCGCGAGCGCTACTCACCGGTGAACGCACAGCGCTGAATTTCCTCGGCCGGATGTCGGGAATCGCCACTCTAACGCGCCAGTTTGTCGACGCTGTCAAAACCACGAACGCGGTCATTCTCGACACGCGCAAGACCGCGCCCGGCCTGCGTCTCACAGATAAACTCGCCGTGCGGCTGGGCGGCGGGCAGAACCACCGCACCGGCCTGTTTGACATGGTATTAATAAAGGACAACCACATCGACTTCGCCGGCTCCATCACCGCCGCAGTCGAACGCGTGCGCGCCTCGCAGACGAAGCTCGAGATTGAAGTTGAAACCCGCTCGCTCGACAACGTTCGCGAAGCGTTGCAACTCGGCGTGGAACGGATTCTGCTGGATAATATGTCTGTCGAAACGATGCGCGAGGCGGTGGCGATTTGTGAGGGAAAGGCGAGACTCGAGGCGTCTGGCAACGTAACGCTCGCAAATGTTCTCGAAGTTGCTGAGACTGGTGTCGACTATATTTCCGTCGGCGCGTTGACACATTCGCCGAAGGTGTTTGATGTGAGCCTGGAGTTCGTCGCGTAAAAGATGATTACAGAGACAACAACTGAAGAGATGTACGAGAAGCTGAGCCGGTTGCTGGCCGATACAGTGCCCGATTTCGAACTGCGTCTCAAAGCGGAGTTAGCGGCGGAGATCAACCGGCTCAAGGTTGAGAAGAACGCCGTCATACTTGGCCATAACTACATGGAGCCGGCGCTCTTCCATTCGATTCCCGATTTCGTCGGCGACTCGCTCGAGCTGAGCCGCAAAGCTGCGGAAACCGACAAAGACATCATCGTGTTCTGCGGCGTGAAGTTTATGGCGGAGACGGCGAAGATTCTCAACCCCACGAAGAAGGTGCTCATACCTTCGTTGAAAGCCGGTTGTTCGCTGGCCGCGAGCATTACTGCTGAAGACGTCCGCGAGCTGAAGAGGATGTTTCCCGGTGTTCCGGTGGTGACTTACATCAACACGTACGCCGACGTGAAAGCAGAGTCTGACATCTGCTGCACGTCGTCGAATGCGGTCAAGGTTGTTGAATCGCTTAACACTGACAAGGTGATCTTCATTCCCGACGAGTACCTGGCCGGCAACGTCGCGCGTGAAACGGGCAAGCAGATCATCTTTCCGACTCGCGAGCCACGGATGCGATTTCCAAATGAGCTCGACTACCAGATGATAGGATGGCCCGGGCGCTGTGAAGTGCATGAGAAGTTCAGTGTCGAAGACATTCAGAACGTGAGGAAGCAGTTTCCGGACGTTGTGATCCTGGCGCACCCGGAGTGCAGCCCTGCGGTCGTCGCCGCATCGGATTTTTCGGGCAGCACGACGGCGATGATCAGGTACGTCGAGCAGACGAATGCGCCGCGCTACTTGCTGCTCACCGAGTGTTCGATGGGTGACAACGTGGCAGCCGCGAATCCCGAGAAGGAGATGCTGCGCCTGTGCAGCGTGCGTTGTCCGCACATGAACCAGATCACGCTCGAAGACACGCTCGAGTCGTTGCGGAAAGAGCAGTTTGAGATCTTCATCGAAGAAGATGTCCGGAGACGGGCGCTGCGATCAGTCCAGCGCATGCTCGAAATCGGACGCGAAGACTAACCACCGATTACGCGGATAAAAAGCACGGATGACAAACGCTGAAGTGCTGATCATCGGTTGCGGAATTGCCGGCGCAACCGCTGCTCTTCGTCTTGCTCAAAATCCCGAGCGGCAAATCACCGTCATTACTCGAGCGCACGACGCTCACGAATCAAACACTCGCTACGCGCAGGGCGGCATCATCGGACGTGGCCCTGACGACAGTTCCGAGTTGTTGTTTGAAGACATTGTCGCTGCCGGCGCGGGTGTGACTTCGCCAAAAGCCGCTCGCATTCTTGCTGACGAAGGTCCGCCACTGCTGAACGAAGTCCTCGAACGCACCGCCGGCGTTGTTTTCGATCACACTGCGGAAGGCGCGCCTGTTTGGGGCCAGGAGGCGGCCCACTCGCGCCGCCGGATCCTGCACGTCGGCGACGCAACCGGCCGCGCAATAATGAACGGTCTCGTCGCCGCGCTGAACGATCGTCACAACATCACGATCAAGTCCGAAGCGACCGCGGTTGACCTCATCACCTTTCCACATCACTCGCGAAATCCGCTCGACAACTATCGCGAAATCTCCTGTCACGGCTGTTACGTCTTCGACCGCACGGAGAAGACTGTGCATCGTTATCTCGCGAACGCGACGATCCTCGCCACCGGCGGTCTGGGGCGAATCTACCGCAACACTACGAATCCTGTAGGCGCGCGCGGCGATGGTCTCGCGATGGCCCATCGAGCCGGAGCACGGATCGCAAACGCTGAATACGTTCAGTTTCACCCTACAGCGTTAGCTGCTCCGGGAAGAGAAGGTTTGCTGATCAGCGAAGCGGTGCGCGGCGAAGGCGGAGTGTTGCTGACACCTGAGCTGCGGCCTTTTATGGAGCGCTATTCGCCCGAGTGGAAAGACCTTGCGCCGCGCGACGTGGTGGCGCGTGCGATTCATCACGAGATGGAGGCGCAGGGATACTCGTACGTATTGCTCGACATCGCCTCGCACATGCCGGCCAAAGCGATTCAAGAACGATTTCCTTTTATCTACAACGAGTGTTTGAAAGTTGGTCTCGACATCTCGCGCGAGCCTGTGCCGGTAGTGCCGGCGGCGCACTATTTCTGCGGCGGCGTGCTCGTCGATGAATGGGCGCGTTCGACAATCCGCAACTTGTACGCGGTCGGTGAGATTAGTTGCACGGGCGTGCATGGCGCAAACCGTCTAGCTTCAACATCCCTTTTGGAAGGCCTGGTGTGGGGAAATCGCGCGGCGCTCGAAATCGAAAGAGCACTGAGCAAAGACACGAACGGAGAGCAGCCGAAGTTTGACGACGTACCTTCCTGGGACGAAAGCGGTTTGAGTGCCGAACCCGATCCCGCGCTGATTCAAGGCGACATGCAGACAATTCAAAATATTATGTGGCACTATGTGGGACTCGTTCGCAGTGGCGACCGTTTGTCGCGCGCGATTCGTGAGTTGCGCCACCTGTGGAATGAGATCGAGACGTTTTACCGCACGACGAAGCTTTCGGACGGATTGATCGGTTTGCGCAACGCGGTGGAAGTTGCGCTGATCGTGGCGCAAGCCGCCCAACACAACCGGCAGAGTCGCGGATGTCACTACCGCCAGGATTCGGTATCTGTGACGGGAGACAGACTGATTTAATGTTCAGCACTCTTACACTTTTAGGGCTCGGACTTTTATTCGGCTTGAAACACGCGACGGAAGTCGATCACGTCGTCGCCGTTTCAACTATCGCAAGCCAGCAGCGCAACGTGCTGCGTTCTGCCCTCGTCGGCGCGTTGTGGGGGGCAGGCCACACGGCCTCGCTCTTGATCGCAGGCGTGATTGTTTTGTGTTTGCGCGTCGGGATTCCGCAGAGTGTGAGCCGTTGGTTGGAGTTTGGTGTGGCGCTGATGATAGTCGGATTGGGGCTGGCTGCCCTGTGGCGCGCGTTGCGCACGAGAAGCGATCTTCACGTTCACGAGCACAGCCATGAAGGCGTGTCTCACGTTCACATCCACTTCCACGAATCTGAAACTCGGCACCAGGCTGAACGAAAGCACAGCCATGCTGTTTCGGCGGTCGGCATCAAGCCGGTGCTCATCGGGATGATGCACGGATTGGCCGGCTCAGCCGCGTTGACGTTGCTGGTGCTAACTCAGATCGATTCCGTTTGGGTGGGTTTTCTTTATCTTGGAATCTTCGGTCTGGGTTCGATCGTTGGGATGCTTTTGATGTCCGGGCTTATCGGATTGCCGTTTGCACTTACGTCGCGAAGCGTCTCGAGCCTACATCATCGAATGCAGATGGCCGCGGCAGTAGTGAGTATCGCGTTCGGTTTGTGGTACGCGTACTCCCTCGTAAATCCTGTCTAAAAGTCGACCCAATCGCCGGCGTTCTGCGCCTTTGCTTGCCGGTACAAATACTCAGCACACGCCACATCTTCAATCGCCAAACCAAGTGACTTGAACAGCGTGATTTCGCTCTCGGAAGCGCGGCCGGATTTGCTTCCAACTAAGAGTTCACCGATCTCTCCGACGATGCTTTCAGGCCCGATTACGCCTTCCTTTGCGGCCAGCAGATAATCACCCGATTCATTCAACGCGGACTCACGCCGATCCACGAAGATTCGGGCGGCAGCCATCGTGGCGCTGTCGATCTCGCGCGATGTCGGCGAATGTGTGCCGATCGCGTTGACGTGTGCGCCTTCCGAGATCCACTCCTTACTAATTACAGGCTCGAGTGAGGAAGTGGCGGTGACGACCAGGTCCGCGCCACGTACCGCTTGTTCGTTTGTTTGTACTGCCTCTATCCGAAAAGGAACCCTGGGCTGCATCTCGTCCACGAGCCGTTCCGAATGTTCCACACTCCTCGCCGCCACGCGAACCCGTTCCAATGAGCGAACACAGGCGAGTGCTACGAGATGAGTTCGGGCCTGCACACCTGCGCCGATAATTGCCAAGACATGTGCATCTTCTCGAGCAAGTAACCGCGTCGCTACTGCTGACACCGCCGCCGTGCGAATGGCCGTGATCTCGGAAGCGTTCATCAGCGCGAGTAGTTCCCCAGTCTCACGACTGAACAACATCACTGCGCCCTGGTGCGCGTCCTTGCCTTGCGACGGGTTCTCCGGAAATACGCAGATAGCTTTCAGTCCGAACGCGCCGCGCTCACCGCCGCGATACGCTGACATCAGTCCGAGAAGTCCGCGCGCGTTCGGCGGACGAATTATCGTGCGCAAAGGCTGATGCACTTCGTCACGAGCAAGGGCAGACAAAGCGTCGGACATCAGCTCGATGCAGTCTGCCATCGGCAGCAGTTCTCTGATCTGCGCACTGTCGAGAATGAGTATCTTCATAGTAGATCCAGCATTTACCCCAAAAGGTGAATGAGCTCACACAATCCGCACGGAATCGTTAACGTCACTCGCACCAGTTTTAGCTCAAGTATCGATAAAACTGCAAAAAACCAGCGAATACGAACCGCTCGACTATTGGCACACCCATTGCCAAAAGAGGGCCACGGAGGGAGAGCAAGGAATGAAAAAGGGTTTAGTAAGCATCTTTTGTTTGGTGGTATTGAGTTTCACGGCGCTTCCGGTTGGAGCGCAAACACGAACGAGACGGTTTGATAATTACAGACGTTACGAACAACGCGTGGCTGATTCGCGGTACCGTAACGAAGCGTACCGAGATGGGCGACGCAATCGCGATTACTGGGATGGAGACAGATCAGTTTGGGATCAGCATCGTGACAAGATCACGACTGCTGCGGGCGCCGGTGGCGGTGCTTTACTTGGCGGGCTGATCGGTGGCAAGAAGGGCGCAATCATTGGCGCCATCGCAGGTGGAGGTGGAGCAGCACTCTACACCTACAAGATTCGAGACGACAGGCGCAGACGCTACTAAGCTTGTCAACAACGGTTCGGTCACACATTGAAAAATGAGTGGCCTTGTCAGGGCCCGGATGCGAAGGGGAGAGCGCGTTCGGGTCCTAACATTTTAAAGCCACAAAAAGGCACAAAAAGCACAAATGGATCTGAAGTTAAGGTTGTGTGCTTTTGTGCCTCTTTGTGGCTTCTGTTATATAGATAGGTCCGCATTTACCAGGCTCGTCGGAGACTCTGATGGAATTCCAGGAAAACGTTCTCGGCTTGATCGGGAATACACCGCTCGTAAGACTCAACCGCCTCGCTCGAGACGTAAAGGCACAAGTGTTCGCGAAGATGGAGAACCTCAATCCGGGCTACTCAGTCAAAGACCGGATCGGCGTCGCGATGATTGATGCGGCCGAACGCGAAGGGACTCTGAAACCGGGTGGGACTGTAATCGAAGCAACGTCGGGAAACACTGGAATCGGTTTGGCGCTAGCCGCCGCGGTGAAGGGCTACAAATGTATCTTCGTAATGACTGACAAAGCGTCCGTTGAGAAGTCGCGTTACTTGAAAGCGCTGGGCGCTGACGTTGTCATCACGCCGGTCTCTGCGAAACCAGGAACTCCGGATCACTACGTCTCAACCGCCAAACGAATCGCAGCAGAAACTCCCAACTCGTTCTATCCGGATCAGTATTCGAATCCTGCAAACCCTGAAGCGCATTACCGCACTACCGGCCCCGAACTGTGGCGACAAACTGAAGGCAAGATCACGCACTTCGTCGCCGGACTCGGCACCGGCGGCACCATCTCAGGCACCGGCCGGTTCCTCAAAGAAAAAAATCCCGCGATCAAGATCATCGGCGCTGATCCATACGGTTCGATTTTCAAGACGTACAAGGAGACGGGAAAGATCGTCGAGACGACGCCTTATTTAGTTGAAGGTATCGGCCAGGAGATTGTTCCTGCGAATGTGCACATCAAGTATGTGGACGAGGTGATCAACGTTACGGATCGCGAATCGTTTGAGATGTCGCGTCTGCTGGGGAGAATGGAAGGAATTTTCTGTGGCGGCTCGACGGGCACGAATCTCGCCGCCGCGCTGCGCGTCGCCAAGGGCTTGGACGAGAACGCGGTCCTCGTTTTCATTGTTTGCGATACCGGCGAGCACTACTTGAGCAAGCACCACTCGGATGAGTGGCTGAAAGAGAAGCGTCTGCTGGAACCTCAAAAGATTACTGCCGGATTGATCAGTGGAACGAAGAAGCCGCAAGCTCCGAAGACGTTAGTGTCGGTGACACCGATCGAGACAGTCGCTGAAGCACTGCAAAGAATGGATGAGCTTGGAGTGACTCAAATTCCTGTTTTGGAAGAAGGGCGAGTCGTAGGTTCATTGCGAGAGAATCGATGTCTGGCGAAAGTGGTCCGTAACCGCGAATTGCTGAATTCACCAGTCAGTGAAGTGATGGAGGCGAGTTTCCCGACCGTCGACGTCGATGCGAGTTCGAGCGAGGTGACTCGACGATTGCAGACGAGTCCGGCCGTGCTGGTTGAAGAATATGGACGCATCGTCGGGATCATCACTCGTCACGATGTGCTCGATCTCAAATTGACGCGGTGAAAGAAGAAAAAGTTTTGGCAGCCAATCGCGCTGCCTTTCACAATTATCATATTTCGGATAAGTACGAAGCCGGGATCGTGTTGACAGGCACCGAAGTTAAGAGCGCCATGGAAGGGCGCGTACAGCTCAAGGAAGCTTACGTGTCGGTGCGCGAGGGCGAGGCGTGGTTGTTTAATGCACACATTTCGCCGTATTCTCATGGCAACCGCGAGAACCACGATCCACTGCGGACTCGCAAGCTGCTGCTTCATAAACGTGAAATATCCCGACTGGACGAAGCCACAGCCAAACAGGGAATGACTCTCGTTCCCACCCAGCTCTACTTAAAGAACGGCCGGATCAAAGTTGAGGTGGGAATCGCGCGCGGTAAGAAGATGTACGACAAGAGAGAGGCTGAGTTAAAGCGAACAGTCGAAAGAGAAACCAGAGCCCAGCTCAAAGAACGTAATCGATAACTGAATTTCGCGTTTGGAGTTCAGCCTTCAGGCTGCTCTTTTCGAAGCACAAGCTAAAACTTGAGCTCCAAACTGCATCAACATCTCAAAACCCAGGAGAACCTACTCACCATGCAAGTTGAAGCCAGTCGGGGACCCATCGAAGAGCTTGACGTGCAAGCTTTGGCGGTTGCCGTTTTCAAGAACGAAAAATCGAATGAAGGTTTTGTAAAGAAGCTCGATGAACTCTCCGGTGGACTGGTGCGCTCCGCGCTCGATGCCGAGGAGTTTGTAGGCAAAGAAGGAGAAACCGCTTATTTCCACCTCGTCGGGAATAACAATCTGAAGGCGCGCCGTCTGCTTCTGGTCGGAGTGGGTGAAGCCGCCGATTACAAGGGTGCGCAGGTTTCGCAAATGGCCGGCACCGCAGTTCGTTCGTTGCGCAGCAAGAACGTGAAGACTATCGCGATACTCCCGCGAGCTTCGGCGGATGCGGCGCAAACAGCAGCAGTCGCCGTCGAAGGCGCATTCATCGCATTATTCGACCCTGATAAGTATCGCACGGTAGAAAAAGAAGAGAAGACGATTGATCGTCTAGTCGTCGTCTTTGAGGGCGCAGACGAGAAGTCGCTGCAACAAGGTGTGAAGGTAGGGCAAATCGTGGGTGAGTCAGTGAACTTCACCCGCGACCTCGCCAACGAACCCGGCGCTTACATGACGCCGACCGACATGGCGGAACGCGCGCGCGAAATTGCCAACGAGTTTGGATTGAGTGTCGACGTGCTGGACGAAGCACGCATGGAACAGGAAGGCATGGGATCGTTGCTGAGCGTCGCGCGCGGTTCCGATCAGCCGGCCAAACTGATCATTCTGAAGTACACACCGGCCACGCCCGCGAACGACAGCAAAGAACTACTCGCGTTCGTCGGTAAAGGTGTGACGTTTGACTCCGGCGGTATCTCACTCAAACCGGGCGAGAACATGGAGTTGATGAAGTACGACATGACTGGCGGCGCGACGGTGATGGGCGCCATGCGAGCGATTGCGCAATTGAAACCGCCGATTCCGATTTTGGGTGTCGCTCCTTGCACTGAAAACTTGCCGTCGGGTAAAGCCACCAAGCCGGGAGACGTCGTGAAAGCGATGACCGGCAAGACGATCGAAGTCATCAACACGGACGCTGAAGGACGACTGATCCTCGCCGATGCGATCGCCTACGCGAAAAAACTCGGCGCGACCACAGTAATCGACATGGCGACGTTGACGGGCGCCGTTTCCGTAGCGCTCGGGGACGTGAACGCTGCCGTGCTGGGAACGGATCAGGAACTGATCGACGAGATAATTGCTGCTGGCAGGGAAGTGGGCGAGAAGTTCTGGCAGTTGCCACTCGACAAGGAATATTCAAAACAGATCAAGTCAGACATCGCCGATATTAAGAACGTTGGTGGTCGAAAAGCTGGAACCATAACGGCCGCGGCGTTTCTAAAAGAGTTTGCGGATGGGCTCTCCTGGGCTCATCTCGATATCGCGGGTACTGCCTGGGGCGACGAGGCGAAACCGTATCGCTCGAAGGGGCCGACCGGAATCGCCGTGAGAACTCTTTTGCGCATCGTCGACCGGGCCAGCCAAAGATAGGTCACAGGATTTAAAGCTGACCACTGAAGTAGAGCAGGTGTCGTTATCGGTAGACAGTTGTGTCCTCGACTGTTCACACTTTCCGACACCACTTGCTACCGACCACGCATTTTTTCGAGGGTTTTTGACAAAGCGAGAATGGCATGGCGGTTGTACTAGCAAAAGCAACCCGCCAAAGGGTGCGAGTCGCCTTATTTATAATGTCCTCGCCCCCTCGAATGCCGCTCGAGGTTTTTCCCGGCTCCCCTTTGGCACCCCCCTTAGCCAAGTCACCATCTCAACAGGCATGAAAACGGGGCCGCCAATGCTTGCGCATGGTGTTATACTTCGGGCGAGTGGACGCGGTGTCCTCTGCTAGCCCTGGCATCCATCGCTGGCTTTCGGAGTTTAGACAAGCACAGTGATTGACTACTACAAAATTTTGGGCGTTAAGGCGAATGCGTCTCAGACCGAAATCAAGTCGGCCTACAGGAAACTTGCGCGCAAAAGTCATCCGGATGTAAATCCGAATTCCGAAGCTGCACGCCAGTTTGCTTTACTCTCCAAGGCCTATCACACGCTCAACGATCCGCAGGAGCGTGCCTACTACGACGATCAATTGAAGGCACAGAAGAACCGCAGTTATTCGATTCTCGATTCGAATAATCCACACGCGAAACGCGCCCGCAATTTGGCAGTGCAGGCGAAATGGGACCGTCTGGTTGACGAAGTGCTTGAACGCGATCGGCAGGAGAACCGCGAACGTCAGCGAGCAGTGTTCACGACAGTTTCCCTGTTTCTCTCGACTTTCTTCCTGGCGATGATGCGGCCGCAATTGTGGCACGTGTTCTCGACGATGGGTCGTGTAGTGGTGCTCACGTTGTTTGTGCTTGGCGTTTGGCACCTCGCGAATCGTCTGCGTGAATACTTAGCTCATTACACTTACAAACCGGCGCCGATTCAGGGTTCGATCATCAGCCAGGATGCTTTGCCCGAGCAGCCCTTTACTCGCTTTTCAGCGTACACGTTCCTCCTCGTCGGTTACGCTCTCAGCGTTGGAATCGGTTTATATATTGGCTGGCACATGCAGGACTTTTTCAGCGACATAACGCTGCTGTTCCGCCATCGCGTCGTCGCGGTTCAGTCGAGTATTATTTTTGACCTGATTATCTATCCACCCATAGCCGTGTTGATTGTGGATACAGTGCACGGCATCGCCTCCCGGATCGACTAGCGACAGGATTGCAGAGTTAGCAGGATCGGCCAGGATAAATCCTGTGAATTCTGGAAAATCGTGTGAATACTGTGTATAGTTTTCTCCCGCAAATAGTAAAGGAGCACGAAAATGGCCGACACCCGGAGCAAACGCCAGTTTCTTGCTTTAAAGCTCGAGGCACTGAGTGAGGCCGAAGTGGGAGAGGTTTTGGATTACGTCTCACTGATCGAGTCTGCGCGACGAGCGAAACCAGCGCCTCTGGTCCTCGATGATGAATTTTTAGCGGCACTGGCCGACGCTCATGAGAATCGACGTGCGCGCCAGGCTTTCGAATGGGAAGCCGTTCGCCGCAAGGCGGAAAGACGAGCCGCAGTTCACATGTGAATGGGCCACATAGAGGCACAAAAAGCACAACAGAAAAAGGCACAAAGGATTTTCAGGGAATTAACTCTGAAGTCCTTTGGTGGTTTGTGTGCCTGTTTGTGCCTGTTCTGTCTGGTCGTTGTGGCGCAGGAAAGCCGCAACCTCACGCCTTTACAGTTTGAGATCCAAAAACAAGAGCAGCGCTTGAGTTCTTCCGATCAGGAGGAACGGCGTGATGCGGTGATGAAACTTGGCAGCATGCGCGCTGCGGTTGCATCGCGAGCTGTCCTTCCGGCGCTCAACGATGCTTCGCCCGTCATCCGCGCTACTGCTGCTAAAGCTATCCTTTCGATCGGCGCCGAACAGAGTGTCGCCGCGCTGATTCCGTTACTGAGTGACAAAGACGAGTTTGTGCGCCGCGAGGCAGCTTACGCACTCGGCCTCACTCACAGCCGGCAGGCAACTGCCGCGCTGACCGAGCGACTGCTAAACGATAAAGTAGACGGCGTGCGCGCGGCAGCCGCAGTTGCATTGGGGCAGATCGCGGACGAGGCCGCGGTTGTGGCCCTCGTGGGAACGCTTGCGCCGGAGTTATCAACGCCATCAAAGAAGAAGACAAAACGAAAGCAAAATGTTTTCGTACTGCGCGCAGCCGCATCTGCTCTCGGTGAGATCAGGAGTCGTGCCGGCAGTGCCGCACTAGTTTCAGCGTTGAATAACGAAAAGCTTCCGGACGACGTACGACGTGAGGCAGCACGATCGCTCGGGATGATCGGCGATCCGTCTGCCGCGGAAGCCCTCAAGGCAGCGAGCACCGCCGCAGACCCTTACCTTTCTCAAATCGCCTTCGAAGCGTTGCGCAAACTAAACCGCAGATAAAACGGATGGGGTACGGATCAGCGCTGATCCGTACCCCATCAGTGTCTTTTAATCCG
>DASSEB010000131.1:0-2456 GCA_035696765.1 Pyrinomonadaceae bacterium
GATTTTGAGTGATGTAATAGCAACCCAGGGTTATGTCTTGACTTGGCGTGGTGATCGGCCTACCGCTCGACGGAGAGAAAATATTGTTGGGCGCAAGCATCAGCATTCGCGCTTCCAACTGCGCCTCGACCGACAGCGGAACGTGCACTGCCATTTGGTCGCCGTCGAAGTCGGCGTTGTACGCGGTGCAAACGAGCGGGTGAATGCGAATGGCTTCACCCTCGATCAACTGAGGTTCAAACGCCTGAATCGAGAGACGGTGCAAAGTCGGAGCACGATTCAGGAGCACAGGATGGCCCCTGGTTACTTCGTCAAGAATGTCCCACACTTCGGGCGTTTGGCGTTCAATCATCTTTTTCGCGCTGCGTACCGTGTGGACGTACCCGAGATCTTTCAGCCGACGAATGATGAACGGCTCGAAAAGAACCAATGCCATCTTCTTCGGCAGACCGCACTGATTCAGCTTGAGCTCCGGACCGATGACAATCACCGAGCGGCCCGAGTAATCGACGCGTTTGCCTAACAAATTCTGACGGAAGCGGCCGCCCTTGCCTTTGAGCATGTCGCTCAGCGATTTGAGCGGACGATTGCCTGCGCCAGTCACGGCGCGACCGTGCCTACCGTTGTCGAACAAAGCGTCGACGGCTTCCTGCAACATGCGTTTCTCGTTTCGAATGATGACATCCGGCGTCTTGAGCATGAGCAGATTCTTGAGCCGGTTGTTACGATTGATCACGCGACGATAGAGATCATTCAGGTCAGAGGTGGCGAAACGTCCACCTTCCAGTGGGACCAAAGGACGCAAATCCGGTGGAATCACCGGCAGCACCTCGAGGATCATCCACTCGGGCCGCGCGCGTGAACTCTGGAAGCCTTGAACAAGCTTCAGACGTTTCGCCAGTTTCTTGCGAATCTGCTTGCTCTTTGTCGCTCCCATGGCTTTCTCCAGCTCTTTGTTGAGCTTGTTGAGGTCGATCTCGGAGAGAAGTTTCTTAATCGCTTCAGCGCCCATTCCGGCAACGAAATCTTCGCCGTATTGTTCCTGGGCCTCACGATATTCGACTTCGTTCAGCAGTTGTGTTTTCTGCAATGGCGTCTTGCCAGGATCGATGACGATGTAGTCTTCGTAGTAAATCACGCGCTCAAGCTGACGCGCACTCATGTCCAGCATGAGCCCGATGCGCGAAGGCATGCATTTGTAAAACCAGATGTGCGAAACCGGCACCGCCAGCTCTATGTGCCCCATCCGTTCACGACGGACGCGCGCGAGTGTAACTTCTACACCGCAACGGTCGCAGATCACGCCTTTATGCTTGATGCGCTTGTATTTTCCGCACGAACACTCCCAGTCGCGGGTCGGCCCAAAAATCCGTTCGCAGAAAAGTCCGCCCTTCTCCGGTTTAAACGTGCGGTAATTAATTGTCTCCGGATTTTTGACTTCGCCTTTGCTCCACGAGCGCATGGTGTCGCTCGAGGCAATGCCAATTGCGACTTGATCAAAACCTACTGGGCGTTCTTCGCCCACTAACTCACGCCAGGAATGTTCGTTCATGATTTCTCGAATAAGTTGTGAATGTAAAAATTATGCGACGCTTTCCATAAAGGTGGGCGCCTGGCTGCCGACCTTCACGTCGAGACCAAGGCTCTGCATTTCCTTGATCAACACGTTGAAGGATTCGGGAGTTCCAGCTTCGAGCGAGTTGTCGCCCTTAACGATTGACTCGTAGATGCGCGTCCGGCCCTGCACGTCGTCGGACTTAACCGTCAGCAATTCCTGCAATGTGTAAGCGGCGCCGTAGGCCTCGAGCGCCCAGACCTCCATCTCGCCGAAGCGTTGGCCGCCATATTGCGCTTTACCGCCGAGCGGCTGTTGAGTGACAAGCGAATACGGTCCCACCGCCCGCGCATGAATCTTATCCGCCACAAGGTGGCCAAGCTTCATCATGTAGATGTGGCCAACTACGACTTCCTGGTCGAACGGATCGCCAGTGCGACCATCGAATAGGCGCGCCTTTCCGTTTTCTTGCACCCACGTGAAGCCCTCCTTCTTTCTGGCCTCACGCAGATAATCGCGAATTTGTTTTTCCTTGATCCCATCGAAGACCGGAGTGGCCACTCTGAATCCAAGTGCTTTGGCAGCAACGCCGAGGTGCGTTTCCAAAACCTGACCCACATTCATACGGCTCGGGACGCCTAACGGATTAAGCACAATGTCGACCGGTGTTCCGTCCGCGAGGAACGGCATGTCTTCCTCGGGTACAATGCGCGCCACAACGCCTTTGTTCCCGTGGCGGCCCGCCATTTTGTCGCCGACACTGAGCTTGCGCTTGCTGGCGATGTAAACCTTGACCTGTTTGATGATGCCCGGTTCGATCTCCTCGCCGCTTTCAACGCGGTCGGTCGCGCGATCCCGTTCGAGCTCCAGCTCGGCGAACTTGTGTTCGTACCCGCCAATG
>DASSEB010000132.1:0-8433 GCA_035696765.1 Pyrinomonadaceae bacterium
AGCAGTGGCGGTGGTGTTGGGCGATGATGTCGTAAGTTATGCGGAGTTGAATGAGCGGGCGAACCGGTTGGCCCACTACCTGCGCAGTAGAGGAGTGGGGCCGGAGCAGTTGGTCGGGATCTGCGTGGAGCGTTCGGTTGAAATGATCGTTGGGCTGCTTGGGATACTGAAAGCCGGGGGTGCGTTTGTTCCGCTGGATGCGAGCTATCCGCGCGAGCGGCTGCAGTACATGCTTGCGGATGCGCGCGTGCGAGTGTTGTTGACGGAAGAACGGCTGGCGTATGAGTTTGCTGAAAGCGGAGTCGAGCTGGTGTGTCTGGACACGGCGGCAGCGGAGTTGGCGCGGCAAAGCGTAGAGGATCCATTGATGCAGGTGAGCGAGGATAATCTCGCGTACGTGATCTACACCTCGGGTTCGACCGGCCGGCCGAAGGGTGTGCTCATCAATCACGCGGGCCTCGCCAATGTAATCTCCAACGCGAGGAAAATCTCTAACGCCGGCAGAGACAGCGTTGTTCTTCAACTCGCATCGCTGAGTTTCGATGCTTCGATGCTGGAGATCTTCACCGCCCTCAGCAGCGGCGCCAAACTCTGCCTCGTCAAACGCTCGCTGCTCGAATCGGGCAAAGAACTCGGAGAGTTCATTCAACGAGAAGGAGTCAGCATGATGGCGCTCGCGCCTTCGTTGCTCGACGTTCTACCGGAAGGCGATTACCCGCAGTTGCGCACGATAATTGTTGGCGGCGAGGCATGTGGGATAGAAACTGCGATGACATGGTCCAGGGGCCGAGACTTTTACAACGCGTATGCGCCGACTGAAGCTACGATCTATGCGACAGCCGGAAAGTATGAAGGCGAAGACCGCAAGCCTGCGATGGGACGTGCGATCGGCAACATGGAAGCGTATGTGTTGGACCAGCGGCAAGGTCTCGTGCCTATCGGCGTCGTTGGAGAAGTTTACCTGGGAGGTGTCGGACTGGCGCGCGGTTATCAGCAACGCGCCGGCGAAACCGCGGAACGGTTCATCCCTCACCCGTACAGCGATCACGCCGGGGAAAGGCTGTACCGAACCGGCGACCTGGCGCGCGTTCGGAGCGATGGACAGTTGGAGTATGTAGGACGCGTCGACGAGCAGGTTAAGGTGCGCGGTTACAGAATCGAGTTGGGTGAGATCGCGACGGTGCTGCGCCGGCATCCCAAACTGCGCGACACCGCGATCGTCGCGCGCGAAGATCGGCCCGGCGAGAGACGCATCGTCGCGTATGTGGTAGCGGAGGACAACAGCACGATCACTGCCAGCGAACTGCGCGGCTATCTCCGAGAGCAACTTCCGGAGTACATGATTCCCGCTGCGTTTGTCGTGCTGGATGCGTTGCCGCTCACGGAGCACGGCAAGGTGGACCAGCGAGCCTTGCCGGTGCCCGAACGCGATCAGCTTAGTCTTGAATCAACATACGTGGCGCCCCGCACGAAAGCGGAGAAAATTGTCGGCCAGGTTTGGAAAGAGGTGTTGAAGCTCGAGAAGGTTGGCATTCACGATAACTTCTTCGATCTTGGCGGCCACTCTCTGCTCGTCATTCAGGTTCACAACAAGCTGCGGGAAATTTTCGATCAAAACCTGCCCATCGTCGATCTGTTTATCCACACGACGATCAGTTCGCTAGCTGAGCGTTTGAGCATGAACGATCACGTTTTGCTCGACAACTCCGACACGACTCAACCGCGCAAGCGCAACGGTTCACGGCAAAAGCAACTCAGGCAACTGAGCCGATCCGCGCAGTAGCAAAAACCTTACGATGAATAGCTCCGAGTCAGAACCCAACACCGAACAGGTGGCCATCATCGGCATGGCCGGACGGTTCCCCGGTGCGCGCAACATCCAGGAGTTCTGGAAGAACCTGCGCGAGGGTGTCGAGTCGATCTCGTTCTTCTCTGACGAAGAACTGATCAGCGCCGGAATCGATCCACAAAAGTTCAGGCAGCGGAACTATGTCAAAGCGGGCGCGATCCTCGCAGACGCCGACTACTTCGATGCCCAGTTCTTCGGCTTCACGAATGCAGAGGCCGAGATCACTGATCCGCAGCAGCGACTGCTGCTCGAATGCGCCTACGAAGCTTTGGAGAGCGCCGGTTACGATCCCGAGCAATACAAAGGTCAGATCGGGATCTTTGCCGGCGCCGCCACGAACAGATATCGCGCCCTCGTTCGCGCGCAACAAAGCCGCTACGAATTTCTTAACCCGTTACAACTTAGAATCGGCAACGACAAGGATTTTCTCAGCACGCGCGTCTCTTACAAACTCAACCTGCGCGGACCAAGTCTCAATTTGAACACCGCGTGTTCAACTTCTCTGGTCGCCACTCATCTCGCCTGCCAGAGTCTGCTGCATGGTGAATGTGACATCGCACTCGCAGGCGGCGTCTCGGTCCTGGTCCCGCAGGTGTCGGGATACCTTTACCAGGAAGGCGGAATCGAGTCGCCCGACGGACATTGCCGGCCCTTCGATGAGCAGGCTCGTGGAATGGTCAGGGGCAACGGTGTCGGCGTGGTGGTCCTAAAACGTTTGTCAGAGGCGCAGAGTGATGGCGACGTCGTGTGGGCCATAATCAAAGGCTCGGCGATTAACAACGATGGCGCCGGCAAGATGGGCTTTACCGCTCCGGCGATCGAGGGCCAGGCGAAAGTGATCGCGGAGGCGCTCGCGGTGGCCGAAGTTTCAGCCGATAGCATCTCGTACGTAGAAGCGCACGGAACAGCCACGCAACTCGGCGATCCGATCGAGATCGCAGCACTCACGAAAGCTTTTCGCCGCGGCACGAAGCGAAACTCGTTCTGCGCAGTGGGTTCGGTGAAATCCAACGTCGGACATTTGGACGCTGCGGCTGGTGTGACCGGACTCATCAAGACAGTGTTGGCGCTTCAGCAACGAGAGTTGCCGCCGAGTCTTCATTTCACAAAGCCCAATCCGCAAATCGATTTTTTCAACAGCCCGTTTTTCGTTAATGCCGAACTGTCAACGTGGGCCGACGGCGAGACGCCAAGACGCGCGGGCGTCAGTTCATTCGGCATCGGTGGAACGAACGCTCACGTTGTTTTGGAAGAAGCGCCTGCCGAGACCGCGTCGAGTCCGGACAGCAGGCCGTGGCACGCAATCGTTCTTTCCGCGCGCACGGAACCGGCGCTTGAACAAGTCAGCGCAAACCTGCTGAATTATTTGAAAGAACAGCCGGCAAGCAATTTTGCGGATGTCGCTTTTACGTTGGCCCTCGGGCGTAAAGCGCTGGACTACAGACGAGCACTTGTTTGTCGAGATCGAAGCGACGCAATCGCGGCGTTGGAAGGAAAGACGGCCTCGATAATTGCGAGGCGGCAGAGCGAACCAGCTTGCTTCTTCATGTTTCCCGGACAAGGCGCGCAACGAGTAAATATGTTGCGCGGTCTGTATGACGACGAACCTTTTTTCCGGCTACAGATTGATCTCTGTTGCGAGTTGCTGAAACCGCACCTGCGTCTCGATCTGCACGACGTTCTCTATCCTCCTGCCGAAAGGCTGGAGGAAGCGACGGCCCAACTGCACCGGACCGCATTGGCCCAACCCGCGTTATTTACCGTTGAGTATGCCCTGGCGAAGTTATGGATGAAGTGGGGAATCAAACCCACTGCCTTCATCGGCCATAGTCTTGGTGAATACGTGGCGGCGTGTCTCGCCGGGGTCTTCACGCTCGCCGACGGGTTGGAGATCGCCGCGGCTCGCGGGCGGCTGATGCAGCAGGCGCCGGTTGGAGCAATGCTGGCGGTGCCGCTGTCCGGCAATGAGCTTCAGTCATTACTCGACTCACATCCCAAAGTATCTCTCGCGGCCGACAATTGTTTATCGCAGAGCGTCATCTCCGGGAGTCCCGCCGATATCGCTGCGGTGGAGAGTGAGTTGAAGGAGAACGGTCACGAGTGTCAGAAGCTGATTTCGGCCCACGCTTTTCATTCGCCGGCGATGGGTCCGGTGATGGCGCCGTTTATCGAACAGATGCGGAAGGTGAAGTTGCATCGTCCGCGGGTGCCGTTCGTGTCAAACCTGACCGGGCGATGGATCACAACCGAGCAAGCAACTGATCCAGTCTACTGGGCGGATCATCTGCGGCATACAGTACGCTTCGCCGAAGGTGTGGGTCTGTTGCTCGAAGAAGCGAACGCCGTTCTGCTTGAAGTTGGACCAGGACAGGCGCTCAGCACTTTTGCGCGACAGCATCCGGCGTTAGCGGCGGAGCACCTTGTTTGTCCGTCACTCGGCAAAACGACTGATGTTTTTGAGTTGTTACAGACGCTGGGCCGGCTCTGGCAGGAAGGCGTGCAGATCGATTGGGATCAATTCTATGCGGGTCAAAGCAGACGGCGCGTGCTGTTGCCCACGTATCCGTTCGAGCGCCGCAAGTACTGGGTCGAAGCGGCGGCAGTTCATGATGAGACAGCGATCGTGAACGAGCCCACCGTCGCGGCGGATGAAAACGGCGCCGCGATTGATCCAGTAGCTGAACAGATGATCGCGCAACAGTTGCGGCTCATGTCTGAGCAGTTGGAGTTGCTGCGGGACTGGGAACACTGATGGCCACGGAATCTGTGTTCATCCGCGAATGAGGAACGAGGAAAGCACTATGTCGAAAACAAGCACCGCGCTAAATCCTCCAACGCCGCGAAAGGACTGGATCGCTGCTGAGCTCAAGCTATTGATGAAAGGTCTTACAGGCGTCCAGGTAGATCAAATCGATGCTCACGCGACTTTCCTTCAACTCGGTGCTGACTCGCTTTCGCTTTTACGCACGAGCAAGGTGATTCAGGACAAGTTCGGAGTTTCCATACCCTTTCGCCAGTTGATGGAAGAGTTCTCGACAGTCGCTTCGCTGTCCACGCGTATCGACGAAATGATGCCCGCTGAGAAAGAGGAACCGGCAGTTGCCCTTCCGGTGAGCGATGTGTCGTCAACAAAAGATGAGGTGCGATCTGCAGCAGCGTCAGACCATCATGCGGGTACGAAAGCTTTGCCGGCCGGTTCACAGAACGTCTTGGAAAGAATAATCGCGCAGCAACTTCAGGTAATGGCCCAACAGTTAGAGTTGGTCAGGAACGGCAAGCGGCAACCTCCCGTACCCAGCGAGCAGTCCTCGAGCACCATCCAGAGACCGGTTGTAACTCAAAGCACGCAAGCGACCGATGCTGGCATGAGTTCATCAACGACCAGCGAAAGGGAAGAGCCGCTCACCCTCGAACACAATCATGCGACGACGATCTCGCCGGAACCTTTCGTGCCTTATCAACCCGTGGGCAGGGGAGTCGCCACGACTTTGACCTCACGACAGGAGGCCCATCTCGATGACCTTATCCAGCGCATCACCGCGCGTACTGAAGGCTCCAAAAAAATCATCGCGGCCTCGCGTGGGCACTGGGCCGACAACCGCCTCTCCGCCGGCTTTCGCCTGCGCTGGAAGGAAATGATTTACCAGATCGTGGTCCAACGCGCGAAAGGCTCACGTATCTGGGACGTCGACGGCAATGAGTACGTCGATATCACGATGGGTTTTGGTTCACTTATGTTTGGTCACTCACCCGACTTCATCGTCGATGCGCTGCGACAGCAATTGGACGCGGGTATCCAACTCGGTCCCCAGTCTTATCTTCCGGGAGAGGTGGCGCGTCTGGTTTCCGAGTTGACAGGCGTCGAGCGAGTTGCGTTTTGCAATTCGGGAACAGAGGCGGTCATGTCGGCCCTGCGGCTGGCTCGCGCGGTTACAGGTCGCACGAAGGTGGCGTTGTTCGCCGGCTCGTATCACGGCACGTTTGATGGTGTTCTGGTGAGTGGTGAGCGGCAGACCGATGGAAGTCTGAAAGCCGCGCCGATGGCGCCCGGCATTCTCTCCAGTATGGTCCAGGATGTGCTGCTGTGGCGCTACAACGATCCGAAGTCCATCGAGCTATTGCGAGCTCACGCGCATGAACTGGCGGCCGTGTTGATTGAGTTGCCGCGCAGTCGTCGTCCTGATGTGCAGCCCAAAGAATTTTTGGAACAGCTTCACCGGCTGACGAAAGAGTTTGGCATTGCCCTGATCTTCGATGAAGTCATCACCGGATTTCGCATTCATCCGGGCGGCGCGCAGGCGTACTTCGGAGTGCAAGCTGACATCGTCACGTATGGCAAGGCACTCGGCGGCGGAATGCCGATTGGTGCAGTGGCAGGCAAGGCTGCTTACCTCGATGCGATTGACGGCGGCCATTGGAATTACGGCGATGATTCGTACCCGCGTGCTGAAACTACTCTCTTCGCTGGCACCTATTTCAAACACCCGGTCGTGATGGCTGCAGCGCGCGCCGTGCTCCAGCATTTGCAAAGCGAGGGGCCGGCGTTGCAAGAGCAGTTGACGCAACGTACGTCGCGCATGCGCGACACGCTCAACGCTTACTTCGAGCAGCGCGGGGTTCCGGTTCGCATGGCGAGTTTCGGTTCGTCGTTCATGTTTATCTTCTCTCGCGAAGTGCCGTTCAAAGATCTGTTCTTCTATCACCTGCTGGAGAAAGGCGTGTACGTTTGGGAAGGGCGCGCTTGCTATCTCTCGACTGCTCACACTGACGAAGATGTCGCGCAGATTGTGCGGGCAGTTAAGGAGGCTGTCGTTGAGATGCAGGAGGAGACGTTCCTGCCGGCCTTCTCTCCCGATTCACATGACGAACAAGCATCAGCTGCGGCCGAGCCGCGCACGGTGCCTTTGACCGAGGCGCAAAAAGAACTCTGGTTTCTCTCACAACTGGGAGAGTCGGCGTCCGTCGCGTACAACCAATCGCTGACGTTGAGAATGCAGGGCCCGCTCAATTCGGGCGCGATGCGTAAGGCGCTGCAATCCCTTGTCGATCGACACGAAGCGTTGCGCAGCACGATTGGCGATGGCGGTGAATACCTGCGAATCTCGCCCGCGCTTCGTATCGACGTGCCGCTCGTTGATTTCTCGCAACACAATGGAAACGCCGAGTCGCAGGTAACGAACTGGCTGACCGAAGAGGCGGCGCAAGCGTTTGATTTGCAGCGTGGTCCATTGCTGCGGGCCCGCTTGGTGAAGCTGGCGGCAGAGCATCACTTGTTGGTCCTCACAACTCATCACATCGTTACCGACGGCTGGTCGGTTGGCGTAATGCTCAAAGACCTGCGGGAACTGTATGCGGCGGAGTGCCAGGGTGTGCAGGCGAAACTCGCGCCGCCAAGACAATTCAGCACGTACGCCCAGCGGCAAGTCGAAGAGCTGAGTAACACGGAGCGCCTGGCGAGCAATCAATCGTACTGGCTCGAGGAGTTAAAAGGATTGATGAAGCCGCTGGTCCTTCCCGCTGACAATCCGCGGCCACCGCTTCAGACGTTTCATGGCGGATCTGAAACCGCAACGATCGATGCATCGCTGTACCGCGAGCTGGAAGAATTCGCGGCGCAACACAATTGCACGCTCTTCATGCTTCTGCTGGCGGCATTCCAGGCACTGCTGTGGCGATTGACGCAGGAAAAGGACGTGATTGTAGGCGTGCCTTCTGCTGGACAGGCGATCGCAGGCGGCAATGTCGTTGGCTACTGCGTGAACCTGCTGCCGCTGCGAACGCAGATCGCGGACGAGAATTTTCGCCAGCATCTGCTATCGGTCAAGCGAACATTATTGAATGCGTACGATCATCAGAACTACCCGTTCAGCAGGATCATCAGGGACTTGAACTGGCGCAACGATCCGAGTCAGCCGCCGCTGGTTTCGGTGCTCTTCAACCTGGACAAAGGATCGCCGAAAGCAAAGTTGTTCGGTCTTGAAGTGGACCTCGAGGTTAACCAAACGAATTCAGCGCAGTTCGAGATGGACCTCAACATTACCGACACGGGTGACGAACTCCTGTTGGATTGCAACTACAACACGGATTTGTTCCGCGCTCAGACGATCCGGCGCTGGCTTTCCTCGTTACAGACGCTGTTGCGCGGAGTAGTTAAAGATCCGCACCAGCGAGTGAGTGAGTTGGAGTTGATGAGTGAGGCTGAGCGGCAGCAGGTGCTGGTCGATTGGAATGAGACGGCGGCTGAGTATCCGCAAGCTGTTTATGCGGAGTTGTTCGCGCAGCAGGTGGAGCGCACGCCTGAAGCAATCGCGGTGAACGATGGAATAGAGAGACTGACGTATGCCGAGTTGAATGAATGCGCAGAGCAGTTGGCGCAGCGACTGGCGGCGCAAGGTGTTGGACCAGAGACAGTGGTTGGGTTGATGTTGAGTCGTGGCTGCGGGCAAGTAGCGGCGATGCTGGGCACGTTCAAAGCGGGGGGCGCGTACGTGCCGCTGGAACCGCAGCAGCCCGTAGGCAGAGTGCGGGAGATGGTGGCAGGCAGTGGTGCGAAAGCAGTGGTGGTGAGCAGGGAATGGGAAGCC
>DASSEB010000133.1:0-21915 GCA_035696765.1 Pyrinomonadaceae bacterium
AGTTTGATCCAATACGCTGGGCACTACTAAACCCGTGGCTCTCAGAGGGCCAGGCAGATGACAGGATACCCATGAACGGTTCTGTCAAAGACAGCGGCGAAACACCATCCGTTCAGCGCGCTTTCGCACGGAGGTCTCATCAGGCAATGTTCAAGAAGTGGTCGCAAGCCAGACGCGATTAACACATTTCGGTGCTACGTCGAACCCGCCTCATCGAAACAGTTACACCGCCCCTACCGCAATGCCTGGATGCTTACCATCCAAACTTTGAGCTGAAAATCAAATTGTAATCTTTACATCAATGAGCGCAGTGACGATCCTCGATCTAAAGGGCAGGGAGAGAATTCGCGGTGTCACTATGGCGTTGCACGAGTCGATTCGTGGCCTTACGCGAGAAGGAAAGATTCAGGTGGTTTCGACCTCGCCTGGGTTTTGTGCGACGTGATCTTCTCGTCGAAACATGCCGGCAAGGTCGACGGCTTCCTGGACCGTCATCAGATCGCTATCGCCTCCGCCACGGAACTTAACTCCGCTCGCACGGAGTTCCCAGTCGTCATGTCCTTCGTATTTACGCTGATTAAATATCTCTACGGCCTCGTAGCCACTGACCGTGGTGAACGAGAGCAGAAGCAGTTGAGTTATATTTCGCTCCCGTGTAGTTCTCTCTATCGCTTCACGAATCGTTTTTCGATCCGGGACTTCTTCGGTCGGCGAAGGGGATCCAGGCTTTTGACTTTCACCAAGTGTTCCCTGCAACTCGTAAAGCCGGCTTCGGTATTCGGCGAGTAGCGTAAGGTACTGTCTGCACTGCTCGACGACGCTTTCGCTCGTAGCTCTATTCACTGCACGCTTCGACGCTTGTAACCTTTGTTCCAACTGCGGGTATAACATGATAGTCCTAACTAGTGACCAACTGGTATTCGCTGAAACTGCGTCTTCCCGTCCAGATCCCGCCAGGAAATGTCCAGAACATAAGGCTTGACTACTCCAGCTATGACTTCAAGCCGTCCGATTTGATCCTGTGCATCACTTACCGGCCTGCCATTGATCCAGGTCCTATGAGAAACAACCGCCTTTTCGTTTGGTTGAACAGACTTGATGGTGTCAAACCGAATATGCGCACGTGAAGGACCAGCGCCACCTTCTTCGTCCTTCAAAAATACTGTCAGAATCTCAACGGACTTGAGGGTCTTGCCGGCCGTGTTGGTGATTTCCATCAGCATTCGCGGTTTAGTGTCCATGAACCTGATGACCAAAGGCGCTCTGCTACTGTTATTTGTCATTTTTTGAGTGTCTACTCTTCTCCGTCGGTAATGTCAGCGTGCGAGGCACTGGCGTTTCTTAGCTTTCCGAAAATCAACTACTTTCATGTCTGTACCTGTATGTTCTCCTAATCCAGAGGAAGTCGGAGGTTTAGGCTTTAGTGGAACCATACAGGATGGCGGCGAATACGTCCGTGCGGCAACACACATAAACAATTACCGAGATCCAAGTCGCGCACTGCAACCCGGTCGCAAAGGAGCGCATCGTAGTGTCTACTCCTTCTCTCGCCCATCAACGGTGATGCGCCCGTGCTAATGACAGCTTGGCGTTGGATGATTCGGGGGCAGGCTGGTTTTCAAACCCGTAGAAGTTGCTCAATTGAGCATTCGAACGCTCGTTTCTTCGCTCGGTTCCGTTTCGTCGAAGCACACCTGGTTCCAAGCTTCTCTTTCACTCCTGAAATCAGGAAAAGGTACACACACAAATGTCTATGAAACTATATGTCGGCAATCTCTCATTTCAAACTTCGAGCGAAGATTTGCAGCAATTGTTCTCGCAAGCGGGAACAGTCGAATCAGTAAATGTTATTGAAGATCGCGAAACAGGTCGCTCGCGCGGCTTCGCATTCGTCGAAATGTCTTCGACAGAAGAAGGCAATGCAGCGATTCAGCAGTTCAACGGCCATGACGTCGAAGGACGCACACTAAACGTTAACGAGGCCAAGGCTCGCGAAGATCGCGGTGGCGGTTTCGGCGGAAGCCGTAATAATGGCGGCGCTCGCGGTCGCTCTCGCTACTAATTGCGTTGGCTGGATAAATTCCGGCGACGCTATCTGATTTAAAGACAAGCCTCCGGGTAAAAATATTACCCCGGAGGCTTTTGTTTTTGATTTCCGATCCACCTAAAGAGGAACAAACGATCCAAACAGGGAGAACTCATTGAGAAGCCCTATAGCACATATGTGTGGTAACGCACATAACCTGTTCAGGTCAGTATGTGTGTTGGCGCACAGACTTGTCTGCGCCTGACTGCTACTCATAGCTGATGCTCGTCAATTGCAAATCTCTTTATGGATTTACCTTGCGTGGCGGTCTGCATACTATGAGCCTAACGATATGTCTTTCTTGAAAAACAGTAATAATGGCGGTCCAGGTGTTAACCGGCTGCTCGACGCACTTCCGAAAAATGAATATAAGCGTTTGTTGCCGAGGCTGAAGACAGTCAGTTTGGTTTTCGGCGACGTGTTGTACAAACCTGGCGAGGAAATCAAGTACGTCTATTTTCCTAACGACTCGATAATCTCATTGATTTCGGAATTGTCAGAGACGTCGTGGCTTGAAGTGGGAATGGTGGGAAATGAAGGAATGGCTGGCCTGGCTGTCTTTATGGATGTCCACTTTTCGTCAACACGCGCTCTAGTGCAGGGCTCGGGCACAGCAATGAGAATGAGTTCAGCGGCTGTACGCACGGAAGCAAACCGGCTTGGCAGTCTACATCGCCTCCTGCACCGTTATTCACACTCACTCCTGACTCAGGTTTCTCAATCATCCGTGTGCAACCGCTTTCACCTGGTCGACGCTCGCCTGGCGCGATGGCTATTGATGACACGCGATCGTCTCGGAACGGAGGAATTTCCTTTGACCCAGGAATTCCTATCCAACATGTTGGGCGTGCGGCGCGAAGGCGTAAGCAAGGCCGCTGCCGCGCTGCAGGCCGGCAAACTGATTCGTTACAGTCGCGGAATGATCACTCTTCTTAATCGCCGCGCCCTGGAAGCGAAAGCCTGCCGGTGTTACGCGATCATCAAAGCCGAAACCGATGCCTACCTCAACTGAGTTTCGGTCTAAGACCTCGAAATCTCACTAGTCTGAGTCTTCTTTATGTGCTCTATCGCACACAGCAACTCACTATTTGTAATCTTTTTGTAACTCAGCATCACTCACACCGTTTTGAGAAGAAGTTGCAATGTGTGCTGGGTAACATAGCGTAGTTAGTTCTGGTAAGCAGTTCAGGGAGTGTTAAGAATGTTAGTGGATCCTATTCGCGGTGTCGCTCAGAGCCGATTAACTTTCAGGAGAGACAATGCTTTTCTGACAGAGTTAAGGCGAAGAGTCGATGACTATTTTCACAGTTCCGGTCGCGGGCGCCGGGACTGTCCGGCAATGTATTTGAAAACCGCAATTATTCTGGCTGTCTTTGGTGGATTCTATCTTTTACTCGTGTTCATAGCCGGCGGTTGGTGGCAATCTTTGCCGCTGGCTGCTGGACTTAGTCTGTCAATAGCTGCGATTGGTTTCAATATTGAACACGACGGCAGTCATAATTCTTATTCAAATCACGCCTGGATCAACCGGTTGGCGGCCATGACGATGGATCTGATAGGCGCCAGCTCTTACGTGTGGCACTCGAAACACGTCGTCGTACATCATACTTACGTAAACATCACGGGCCATGACGCCGATATTGATATTGGGGTTTTTGGCCGGTTAACGCCCCATCAAAAGAAATTCAGATTTCATCGCTGGCAGCATTTCTATTTGTGGCCGCTCTACGGATTGAACGTCATTAAGTGGCATCTCTACGATGATTTTCGTGACGTAATCCTTGGTCGAATCGGACGCACACGAATGCCCCGACCGAAACGGTGGGAACTCCTCGGGTTTGTCGGCGGCAAAGCGCTGTTCCTCACATTGGCTTTTGGCTTGCCGCTTTTGGTCCATCCCATCTGGATGGTGCTCCTCTTCTACGTTCTGATAGTCGGTCTTGCGGGCGTCGTTGTCAGCGTTGTGTTTCAACTTGCCCATTGCGTTGAAGAGGCCGAGTTCCCGCTGCCGCAAGCGAACTCCGAGTCGATGGAAAATGCGTGGGCGGTCCATCAAGTCGAAACCACTGTGGATTTCGCTCGACGTAGTAGAGTTGAGAGTTGGCTCCTCGGCGGGTTGAATTTTCAGATCGAACATCACCTTTTCCCTCGCATATGTCACGTCAACTACCCTGCCATCTCAAGCCTCGTGGAACAGACCTGTCGAGATTTTGGCGTGAGCTATGGTGAGCACACCTCGTTTCGCGCGGGAGTTTCGTCCCATTTCCGCTGGTTGCGCCGTATGGGTGCGCGAACTGCCGGCGGGTCGCAGTTTAATGGTTGCCCGGAATATGGACCAGCAGAGTGACGTTAGGAGCGTGTTGTTATGAGAGTGTTGTTAATTAACCCGGAGTTTCCAGACACCTATTGGAGTTTTCGACACGCGCTGCCCTTCGAAGGTAAGCGATGTGCATTTCCACCGCTCGGCTTGTTAACCGTCTCTGCATTACTTCCGTCTGAGTGGGAACGACGACTGATTGATTTGAATGTGCAGTCGCTAAAGAGCTCAGACATTGAATGGGCGGACATGGTATTCGCCACGGCGATGCTGGTGCAGAAGGATTCGCTCAAAGAAGTCGTCAAACGCTGCAAGTCGCTGGGGAAGCGCGTAGTGCTTGGTGGTCCATACGTCACCACCACGATCGAGGATCTCCCCGACGCGGATCACATCTTTGTCGGAGAGGCGGAGACTACGTTGCCGCAATTCGTCAAAGACCTGGCGGCAGGGGTTGCAAAACGCCGCTATCAGGCAGTCGAACGTCCGCCGCTTGCGGCGACTCCTCTGGCCCACTTCCACTTGGCGAATCTGAAGCGCTATAGCGCGATGAGCGTGCAGTATTCACGCGGTTGTCCGTTCTCCTGCGAGTTCTGCGACATCATTGAAATCTACGGGCGTGTGCCACGAACCAAGAGCATTCAACAAATGCTGGCTGAGTTTGAAGCATTGCTGGATCTCAATTGGCGCGGGACCGTGTTTATCGTTGACGATAACTTCATTGGCAACAAAAAGAATGTCAGGCTGCTGCTGCCTGCACTCGCAGAGTGGCAGAAACGAAATGGTTATCCTTTCTCTCTCCTGACTGAATCCAGCGTGAATCTGGCGGATGATGAACAGCTTCTCGAGAACATGCGTGAAGCCGGCTTTCGACGCGTATTCCTCGGCATCGAGACTCCGGTAGAAGAGAGTTTGAAAGAAGCACAGAAATCACAAAACCGAGGCAACCTTCTCGACTCAGTAAAGAAGATTCAGAGCTACGGCATGGAAGTGATGGCTGGCTTTATTGTTGGCTTTGACAACGATCCGGACGACGTATTTGAGCGACAGATCGACTTCATCAGAAAGAGTGGAATTCCTCTGGCGATGGTCGGCCTCCTGAACGCTCTACCCGACACTCAGTTATGGAAACGGCTGGAGCGAGAGGGACGGCTATTGGGAGAAGCCTCAGGAAACAATACGAGCTGCTCCTTGAATTTCAAGACACGAATGGACCCAGCTACGCTGATTCAGGGTTATCAGTGGATTATGCAGACCATTTACGCTCCTCGTGAGTACTATCAGCGCTCGCTTGACTCAATGAAACGAACGGCCCAGGAGTTTGTGGAGCCTCAGCACTATAATATTATTAGCGCCGTTACGGCGTTCGCGCGCGTAATGCTGAAATTGGGAATAGTTGATGGTGAGCGCAAAGAGTTCTGGCGCTTCTTTACTCACGCACTGGTAAAGCATCACGACAAGCTTGCCGAAACGCTGCGGCTGGCCGCGATGGGATACCATTTTCGGAAGTTGAACGAAGTGCACAGCGAGTAGCACAGGACGTTATTTCGTTCAGTGGGCCTGCAAATCTGTGCAGGATATATCCTGCATTTGACACGGCCTTTTCAGCGGAAGAAATTTATCAAGCGTCAAAGAGCTGGGCAGATAAAGCGTATGTGAAGCTTATTCACTACACCAAGTTTACCAAAAGCGGCCATTTCGCAGCGTGGGAACAGCCGGAGATCTTAGTAGCCGAACTCCGCGCTGCGTTCAAATCGTTGCTGTAGATTGATAAATCGGGTGCTATTCGCCATTTCACCCGGAAAGCGGAGGCTAGCCGGCCTTCCACACCTTTGAGACTACTGAACTCGCTTCATTCCTTTCACTCGAGAGCCATCCTCAGGAGCGCACTCACGGTAAGATGTTGATGAATCTTTGCCGAGCCGGAACTCACTCGCACGCACGTTTGTCACATGTTCCGGCTTTGGGTGATAAAGACGGGGACCTTACGAGACACTTTTGCAGTTTGGCTCGACCATCTTGAGAATCAATTTGTAAAACGGATCTAGAGTCAGTTGGACGTTTGCTCTACCGCTGGTGCGAGCGACCATAGATGGTTTATGATGCGTCAACTTAAAGGCTGCTTACAGCATTCGTCCGGGTCCGACTATCGCTGTAAACTATTGTTCAAAGCACTTATCGCCCGCTTGGCTCAGCGGTAGAGCACTCGCTTCACACGCGAGGGGTCAGTAGTTCGAATCTACTAGCGGGCACCAATTTCCATCTGCGGGCGAGGCTTTGGCGTCGCCCGTTTCGTTTGCACCAATGACTCTTCGAGACGAAGAAACTGAACGGCTGTTTTCTTACGGAACTCTTCAGACTGCGCCAGTTCAACTCGCCATCTTCGGCCGCGCGCTGAATGGCACGACAGATACTTTGATTGGTTATCAAGTAATAATGACGGCCACCGAAGATCAAGACTTCATCAACAAAACCGGTGCCCTGCATCACCGCAATCTTCAGTTCACAGGTCTCGAGTCGGATATCGTCGAAGGCTCGGTACTAACACTCACCCCGAAAGAACTCGAGCAGGCCGACTCTTACGAGCCCACGGACTATGAGCGTCTGCTGGTGCAATTGAAATCCGGCTTAGCAGCATGGGTTTACATCAATAACCACCCATGAGAATCGCCATATCCGGAACGCACTGTACGGGTAAATCAACACTGATCGAGGAGTTCCTTCGCTTGCATCCCGAGTTCGCTCACGAACCTGAACCATACACGGCGATGGTTCAAGATTTCGGTGAGGAGTTTTCAGCGGAGCCGTGTGTCGAAGACTTCTTTCGCCAACTCGAATTCAACATCGCTCGTCTTCAGCAACACGCACCCGGACAGCGAGTGATCTACGAACGATGCCCACTCGACTTCCTCGCGTACATCGACGCGCTCGATCCAAAGAGTACAAAAACCGTCCTGGGCCAGGTCTCAGACGCGATGCAGAACCTCGACGTGATCGTTTACTTGCCACTCGACGACACTGCGCCTGACTGCGAATACCCGAAACTGCGAAAGGCAGTGCACATGCGCTTGAACGCGATTTTAAGAGACGACGAGTTCGACGTTCTCAGTTCATGCCACGCCACGATCGTCGAAGCGAGCGGCTCGACAGCCGAGCGTTTGCGCACTATCGAGTCTCACCTCGTCCAATCGAACACGCAGCCCGGCGACGTCTCACACAAAATCACGTCGTAACTCTCAAGCAACGGCATCGCCAGCGGTTCCAACTCATTCTTCCACAACTCGCCGCCGTAGAATGCGTCTCTCATTTGCTCGCGTTCCTCGAGTGAAGGAAAACTGCGGAGGAAGACAAACTTGTTCGGGTTCTCCACGTCGAGTAATGGACCAACCACCTTCATCCCGTACTCGCGCTGGGCCGGCACCGCGCGAGTTTCAAACAACTTGATAAACTCATCACGGTGTCCCGGCTTGATCCGGTAGCTTCTGACTTCTACTATCATTACTCACCTCCGAAGAAGGAATGTAAACCGACTTATGAGCGCCATCAAGAAGGCACTTTCAGGTAACGATCAGCAACGCGCGCGACCGAATCCAGTAGAAGGATGCCCGCTAACCGCGGCGCTTGCGGCAATCGGCGGCAAGTGGAAACTGATCATCGTCTACTGGCTCGCCGAATCACCAAAACACTTCGCGGCTTTGCGAAAAGCCATGCCGGGCATTTCGCAGAAAGTTCTGACACAGCAACTGCGCGAGCTAATGACCGACGGCATCGTCGAACGCAGACCGAAAGGCGCTGTTCCCGCGCCTGTCGTGTATTCACTTTCCGATTATGGTCGATCGGTTTTGCCGCTCGTCGAGGACGTTCGCGTGTGGGGTCGTAAGCATTTATCGCGATAAATTTTGCGAACTTGTCGATTTCCCCTACGGCCGTTCGACTTAGCAGTAGAAGCGCAAAATTACAACAGTTAAGGAGACGTCATGCCAAAAGTAACCCCGTTTTTATGGTTCGATAAGAACGCCGAAGAGGCGGCGAATTTTTATGTTTCCATCTTTAAAAACTCAAGGGTCGGAAAGATTTCTCGATCGGGAGACGCCCTGCCCGGACCAAAAGGAAGTGTCCTGACCGTTGAGTTCGAACTCGATGGAGAAAAATTTGTTGCGCTAAACGGTGGGCCACAATTCAAGTTTACTGAGGCCGTCTCGTTTGTGGTGAACTGCGAGTCGCAGGAGGAAATTGATTACTTTTGGGAGAAGCTTTCCGAAGGCGGAGAGAAGTCGCAGTGTGGCTGGCTGAAAGACAAGTATGGCTTGTCGTGGCAGGTCTGGCCCGGGGTCATCGGCGACTTCCTGGCAGGCGATCCGGAGGGCTCAAACCGCGTGATGCAGGAAGTAATGAAAATGCAGAAGCTCGAGATCGAGCCGTTGCAGCGTGCTTATGAGGGCCGCGGATAACATCGGATCACCTCGGCGCGGAGAGCGTTTCGAGACGTTCCAGCGGACGCTTGAGTGATCTTTTCTTCTTGAGCATGTCGGCCCACACGTCGCCAACGGTAGAAAGCCGTTGGGCCATCGTTCGCAAAGTAAACGTCTTTGGTCCAACTTCACCTCGTTCCAACTCCTGCCAGGTGCACGGCGCAGAAACCGGCGCACCTGGCCTCGCCCGCACGGTGTAAGTGGCAGCGAAAGTCGCGCTGTAACCGTTGCGTCCGGTGTCGACAAGAATACGGCCGGCGCGATCAAGTTTAAGAAACTCCTGTGTCAGGTTGTCCGGATCGCGCTCGACCAGAACTTTTCCTACCATGTGTGCGAAGCGTGCAACGGTTCCGAAGTCTGCCTTGCCATCCAGCGGAACGGCGATGTGAAAACCCTTCGAGCCGGAAGTCTTGATCCAACTCGGCAAACCAAGCTCTTCAAGCAAGTCTCGCAGATCCAACGCAGCCTTACGCAACGTTTCCACCGCATCTTCGTTCGCCGGATCGAGATCGAAGACGCAGATGTCCGGGTTGTACAGGTTCGGAGTGCGCGATGGCCACACGTGAATCGTGATGCTGTTCTGGTTTGCAAGCCAGAGCAGAGATCGAGTGTCGTTCGCGATCGGATGATGGACCGTGCCGCCGTGCTTCGGAACTTCCACGCGCTCGAGCCACTCAGGAAATCCTTTTGACACGTCCTTTTGAAAGAAACCCGGCGTCCCAATGCCGCGATGATAACGCTCCATCGTGATGGGACGGCGCCGCAAGTGCGGCAGCATGACGGGCGCAATCGTTTCGTAGTACGACGCCAGCTCGCCTTTGGTAATCCCATCTGCCGGAAACAATATCTTTTCAGGATGAGTGATCATCTGGTGTTGGTCCAACCACGGCGAGTAGACGCGGATGACGCAGTTTGCCGTGCACGGTCCATTCAATGAAGCCGACATTGACGACAATCTTAGGCTGCACCCAGTGCGCACGAACGCGCGGCAAACCGACTGCTTTCGTGAACGGCGCCTTCTCGATCTCCAGTTTGTCTAATTGTGCACGCAGGTCGAGCAGCATTTGCGTGCCGAATCCAGTTCCGATCTTTCCGGCGAAGACGAAGTCGCTATCTTTGTGATAACCAACGAGCAGCGCACCGAGACCGACGCGCTTGCCTTGCGGATCCGTAAAGCCACCGACGATGAAATTCCGCGACAACTCGCACTTCATCTTGAGCCACTGCTTCGAGCGGCGGTGCTCGTAGATTGATCCACGTCGCTTCGCAATGACGCCTTCCCAGCCTTCCCTCTGCGCGCGTTCCCACGGCGATGGATCTTCGATCAGACTTACGCGATGAAGCGGCGGCTTGAGTGGCAACCTGGCCAGGAGTTCGCGACGTTCTTCAAGTGGAAGCGTTGTCACGTTATGACCATCGATCCACATGATGTCGAAGACGTGATATGCGGAGGCGCCGCCGCGCCAGGTGATCTCGCCGTCGAGAATAAGCTCTTCGTGGGGCAGACGTTGGATTGCTTCCGCGACTGCGGGCAGGTGCTGCGGGAGATGATTGCGCGAGAATATCTGGACGTCGTTGCCCTTTTTGTAAGCAAGCAATCGGATGCCGTCAAACTTGCGTTCGAAGATCCATTCAGGTCCGGTGAACCGCTCCTGTGTTAGCGTCGCGGCCATCGGCACCAGCCATTCCGGGAACGAAGTCATAGGCACAGATTACGCAGATTGCGCAGATCAGTAAATCTGCGTAATCTGCGTAATCTGTGGACACACTGGTCAACCGACGCAAGTTTCTTCGCGGCGCGGCGGCTACGAGCGCACTGTTAATGGCAACGCGCGCCGCAAGCGCGTTCGATACGAAACGCCGCTTCGCTCCGGTGAAAGTCGCTCGCAACCGAATCATTCGTGAGGTTGTCGGACTGCGGCCGTATCGACCCGACGGATTTGTAGTCGACGCGCAGCGATTCAGAAACAAACTTCTCGTTCACAACTACGGTCACGGCGGTGGCGGCGTGACGCTCTCGTGGGGCACTGCATCGCTGGCAGTCGATCTCGCGCGAGACTTTCTCATCGCGCACAAAGCTCCGCGGCCAACACGGTTCGCCGTGCTCGGTTGTGGAGTCAGTGGACTCTCGACCGCACGCCTGCTGCAACGTCGCTTTCAGAACGGACCAGGAACGGTAACAATCTACGCTAAGGACCTACCGCCGGATACAACGTCGAACATCGCCGGCGCGTGGTGGTCCCCGACGTCAGTTTATGAAAATGCCACAAGCAAATTCACGGAACAGTTTCGGCAGGCTTCTCGCATTTCAAACAGGGCTTTTCAACTGCTCGTGGGCGCTGAGTATGGCGTTCGTTGGATCGAGAGTTTCGAACTGATGAGGTTCGAAGCATCGCTCGGGCGCGAGTTGCCGGGCGGTAACGATCTCTATCCCGCGTTCGAGATCCATCGCGATCCGGAAAACTATTTTGGTTTTCCGTTTGTGCGGCAGTACACGACGATGCTGATAGAACCGTCGGTGTATCTCAGCGCGTTGTTACGCGACTTTTATATCGCGGGCGGCAGGGTCGTCGTGAAGGAATTTCGGAGTCGTGAAGAGATCGCGCGATTGCGTGAACCAGTGATCTTCAACTGTACTGGACTTGGTTCGCGCGTGCTGTTCGATGACGAACAACTAACTCCGGTGCGTGGCCAACTCGAAGTGCTGCTGCCACAGCCCGAGATTGATTACTGTTATCTGAGCGACGGTTACATGTTCCCGCGGCGCGACGGCATCATTCTCGGCGGCACGTGGGACCACGACAACTGGTCGTTAACACCCGATCCTGAACAAGCGAATCAAATCCTTCAAGGCCACATCGAGATTATGAAGCATCTATTGTAGGCCAGGACTTACACCGGCAGGCCTTCAAGACGCATGATCGTCAGCGCATTCGTAGTTGGACATGGTCCAGGTCGAAGCCGGTAATCGAAAACCATTCTTCCGTCGCGCACCTCTTCGCGAAAATGAAAGTTTACGACCCCGTCGATCTCATCAGCCAGTTTGATCAGCTCGAGATCGTGTGTTGCAACGAGTCCCATCGGGGTACCTTCGGACAGTGTGCGTATGTAAGAACGACTTCCGATCAGGCGCTCGCGACTGTTCGTGCCGCGAAAGATCTCGTCGATCAAAAACATTACGGGCAGCACATCATCGGCCTCTGTTGCTGCGAGCAGCGCCTGGAGTCGTTTCACTTCCGCATAGAAATACGAAAGTCCATCCTGAACAGAATCACTCACCTTGATGCACGTAAAGAGGCGAAACAATGAAACCCGCAAGCGTTCGGCATTTACGGGCGCTCCGGCGTAAGCGAGGGAAAGGTTCACGCCAATGGTCCTGAGAAACGTACTCTTGCCCGCCATGTTTGAGCCCGTAAGAATCACGATTCTCTGGTCATGGTCCAACTCGAAGTCGTTGCACACCTTTGACTCAGGTTTCAAAAGCGGGTGCCCAAGACTGCTCGCGGCGAGTTGATTAGTACCGGACATCAGCTCGGGAAAGGTGTAATGCGGGTTCAGGTAGGCAAAGTTTGCCAACGAGTTGAGGGCTTCGAGCTCATGCCACGCCTCGAGCCAACGTGGTAGCAGGTGCGCGATCTCCTTCTTCACCAAATCGAATCGATACGTGAAAAAGAAATCCCAGGGGACGAACACATGGAGCAGAAAAGACAGAAGCGGATTAGTGCGGACGCCGAGCGCTGCCGCCAGCCGTCCCAATCGTCTCATCTCTATTGAAGGTTGCTTGCCTTTTTCGTCGAACGCCGCACAAACCTGCGCAAGGCCGGGAGTATTTTGATAACAACGCGATTCGAGGTAGCCAAAAACGGCTTTGAAGTGCGTCAGTGCTTTTTCGAGCTCAAACAATTCACCACTCGCATGCGCGATCCTCGATCGACTGAGAAGCATGGCGCCAAAGTAGACGAGGAAAGTGATGGGCCAACTCTGCGGAATCACATTGAAGCTCGCGAGGGTCATGGCGAGGATGTTCAGTGCTGCAAGAATCGACAGGAGCACAACGAGAGGCAATAAAGAACCCTTGGTGTCACTGCGCTCAATCCACTCAACGAGGACTTTGGAATTCCAATGTCTTCTATTGCTTTTCGATCTGGATGGTCCAGCGGTGCCAAGGCGAGCAACGTCCGAGAGCAATTGAAGCTTATCGCGAAACAGGGAGTGGTCCTTCAGTTCCGGAACGAGTCTCTGCCTGTGCTCAATCAACTGCGCCTCGGGACGAATGCTTAGCAGCCAGGACCTTAACCTGTCGCTGCCTTCCTGTGTCACTGCGCTATCGAGTAAACGATGGAGCGAGCGTTCTCCGGTGATGTCAACATCCGTTTCAAACGGATGCCCTGAGAGTGGTTGTATCGACAGATCGGCGGGTGGGATTTGATTCCAATCCAGACGAATCCGCGCAATATGAGTTTGTTTGATCTCGATCAGGAGCGAATTGCGAGTCAGGCTGTCGCGTACCCTGTTATGAAATATCGTGACGACCGAGAACACGACGAGCAGAAGTCCAGCCACCACCCACGCCACCGTACTGCCGGCAAAATTGCAGAACGCCAGCGCCACCAGCAGGCCCGTCACGAAGATGATCCTGCGTACGTTCCAATACTTGCGACTGATCTCGTTAAGGACGTCCGTCCGGCGTTTCAGTCGTGCGATCTGTTTGTCGAGCTGTTCCAGACGGTCCATGTGGATGCTATAAGGCCATAAAAAGGCACAAAAGTCACAAAATAATTTTTGTGCTTTTGTGCCCTGTGGCTAACAAAGCTACGCGCATGGCGGCGTGGGGCATTCGGAGTCGTGGAGGGCGGCTGAGGTTGTTGCGTGTTCGCGGCCGAACGTGGTGATTAGTACGACGGAGCCCACGATGACGGCCGCCGCGATCAGCATTCGCGCTGTTAAGGGCTCACGAGCGAACAACCAGCCGAGCAGCACTGCAACTACCGGATTCACGTACGCATAAGTCGCTGCACGCGCGGGCGTCACGTTGTGCAATAGCCAACTGTACGCCGTGAACCCAATCAGCGATCCAACCAACAGCAGGTATAAGAATGCGCCAATCGACAGCCACGATGTGTTGCTGAAACTCAGTCGCTGAAAATCGCCCGCAGTCAACGCGAGGAGTAAAAGCAAACCGCCACCCGCAACCATCTGCATTCCTGCCGCCACTGACGTCGAACCTTTGATCGGGCGTCGACTAGAGTACACTGACCCGCTCGCCCACGCTGACGATGCCACCAGCACCATACCGGCCCCCGCGAGACTCATCGACGATTCGCCGTTGACTCTCTTGAACCCATCACTGACTAACAGTGCGACACCTGCGAGCCCAATCACCACACCAAGCAACACCATGGGACTCGGACGCTTGCGACTCACGCCCCAGTTCAACATCACCACCCACAACGGCTCAGTCGCAACGAGCAGCGCGGCGAGGCCGGAAGCAATGTGTTTCTCAGCCCAAGTAACGCCGCCGTTACCAACCAGCAGCAGCAAGCCGCCAATGATGAGCGCCCGTGGCCATTGTGAGAACGAAGACCGAATGCTTTCACCTTTGAAAGCGGCCCAGATGAAAAGGATCAGACCGGCAATGCCAAACCGTGCCCCAGCCATGAGAAAAGGTGGAAGTGTCTCGATGGCGTAGCGAATGCCGAGGTAGGTTGAACCCCAAATCAGGTAGACTGCGGCGAACGCAAGAACGATCAGCAGGCGAGACGGTCGAGGCTGGGTCATCTAATTGGTTTGCGAAGCGTTTAAAATAGCACAAGGCCCACGCCGAAACGTGGGCCTTGTCATCTTCCGATCTTTCAGCCGTTTACTCAGGCCGTTTAGGTTTGTCCTGCTTGGGCTTTTCGTTGTTGTTCTGCCGCGGCGGCTTCTGATCTTTGCGGTCGTTGGTAATGACGATGACACGCTCTTTCGGCGGCCGCTTGTCCTGATCCTTTCGTTGCGCGAAGGCGCCGACCGAAACAACGCCCAGCATCGTTATCACCAATAATTCTCGCATAAACTTAATCATTTTCGGCTTTCTCCTCATTCATGTTCCCGCGCACGGGAGGGAGAAAGAGATGCGCTGTCCTGGAGGCAGCAATACAGGTGCCACAAAACCGAACAGCACCACGAGCCGTTTTTACAGCGAAAAGTCTAACAGTACACGCACAAGTCGCACGGTTTCGAAGGAGGCCGCACGTTATCGTATAGCCCACAAAGGAGCACAAAATCAGACGCGTCCCTACTTTCTGACCGTCACGCTTAATGTACCCACATTGCCGCTGCTGTCAAACGTCCGCAGGGAGATCGTGTGTTCGCCAGGCCCGAGATGTCCAAAATCTATCGAGTAGACCTCGTGCCCGCTATCGGCGATGCCGTCGTCCGGAAACACCGGAACCCACGCGGCGCTGTCTAAGCTGGCATCAGCTTTTTTCACTTTCCCGGTCGCGTCGTCGACTGAAAAAACAACGCGCACCGAGTCGCGCGTCGACTGCGGTTGGGCCATCACTTTAACGACCGGCGGCGTGTTGTCGATATCAACCGGCTCACTCAATCTCTCACCCGTCAGTTTTTGACCCGGCGGATTGTCAGGCGCGTCTGACGCCACGACCTTGATCACGTAACGTCCATCCGCGAGTGTTGCTCCGTCGATCGTGTAGAAGTTGTCGCGCAACTTGTCCTTCAACAACCTGAACGTCTGCTCGTTCAGCGCGCGATAGTAAATCGCGTATTCCAGCGTGTCGGAATTGCGATCTTCCGCCTGCCACTGAAACGATCGCGCGCCGCGCTGGTAAAAACGCCTTGGGGGCACCTGAGCAACTGGTCCAAATAAAGACGGGTCGAGTCCCGACGATTCAACGTTCGGATCGACCGCGACCTGCACGATCTGCTGCAAACCGATTCCGATCGGCAACACGTTGATCGACAGCACTTCAGGCGCAACGTTGCGCGGCAGATAAGCGACGCTCACATCTTCAATCCACGACGGAGCGCTGGTTGAATTCGAACCGCGAACCGTTGCGCGCCATTGAATGAACCGCGCGCGCGGACTCGAAATCTGGTTGCCTTCCGCATTTCGATACGCCGCGCTCCACTCACTCCACGTCGAATCAGGCCGCTCGCCGTTGCCAGTGCGCGTTTGCACTTCAATAGCTCCAGCGCCGCGCCACCAGATTCGGCCCCATGACGCCGTGAGTTTTGCATCCCTGACTGGTGATTCAAAACTTCCTTCACTCACTAACTCATTGCCGAAACGAAAGAGCTTTCCCTGGTTGCTTGAGGCTGCATAGATTTGATCGTTCCTGACGAGCAACGACGAAATCTGTCCTTCCGGCGACTGCAACAAAAGCGTGTCGCGACCGTCGTTCGTGACGGAGTAGATGCGACCTTTATCAGCGGTGCCGATGAGCACGCTGCCGGGTTGCAACGATGGCGCGATCGAGAACGCGGTTACAGTTGCAGAGCTCCACACGACGTCAGTCGCACCGTCAGGAAGTATGCGAAACACGGCGCTGCGCGCACTCGACACGTCGTTCCTGCTGCGGGTTGTACTCGGCTGACCTTGAATAGGTGCGCCGGTTTCGTCGATTGCGGTGATGGTGACTGACGTTGTCGGCGTAGCGCCTTCAGAAGGTTGCGACGGTGCCGTGACTGCAGGTGTCGACGGCGCACGCGCAGTCGCGGCCGAATCGCTGAGCGCAAGCGCGTAGATCGATCCGTCAGCCGCTGGCGCGAGCGCATGAATCTCTCGAAGCTGAGTATCAAAGAGGGCGAAGGTCTTTCCTTCGGGAGACACTCGCAGCACCAACCCGCCTGAGTCAGTGCCTGCGATTAGATCGCCTTGCGGCGTGACCGCAAGTGAAATCACGTGCGTTTGATTAGTGCTGACGAGCAAAGACGATTCGGCGTTGGCGCCCGCAGCTCTTACGCGATAAAGCTTGCCGGTATCGCCAGTGCCGACAGCCAGCGAACCATCGGACATGATTGCCAGCGACCAAATGTATTTGTCACCGGGATCGAAATAGACTTCCGACTTTCCATCAGCAGTGATGCGGTAGACCTTGCCGTCAGGTGACGTGCCGGCGAAGAGCGCGCCATCGCGACCGACCGCTAGCGCAGTCACGTCGAGTTCCGCAGCGTCGTAAAGCAGTGCACCCGTTCCCGCAGCGGGAATGCGATAAATCTTGCCGTCATGTCCGGTGCCGAGAAAGACGTTGCCCTGATTGTCGACTGCGCTGGACCACACGTAAGTTTGTTGAGTATTAAAAACTTCGGTGAGCTTTGGCGACAGCATCAGCACGCCGGTGTCACTGATGGAAACTCCGCGAGCATCACCTTTCAGCAGTTCGGTGCGGCCACTGGTTTCCCAAACAGCGGGTTGACCGGCTTGCGCGGAAATGAAAATTAGAAGAAGTGCTGAGATAGTTGTAAGGCTGATTAATCGTTTGCTGATCATCTGTTGGTTAGGTTCCTATGTACTTAGCGTAAAGTGAGCGAGCGGTAGCAATCTCATCCGTGCCGCGAATGATTGAGCGCGCATCCTGGAAGACGGTGAGTTCGAAGTTACCAGTTTTGAACCGCAGAAGATAGCCATTGAACTTCACTTCCCCCAAACGTTGAAGCCTTTCTGCGAGTGACGAGAAGTTGATACGAGTAGGCTGAGACGGTGAGATCTGGATCGCATCGCGACCGCAGAGCATTGCCGCGCCTTCGGCAGCCTGCGACAACGTTTCATAACACGCGAGTCCACAGGTTGGACAATCCGGACGCGGCGCGCCAGTGCCGATTCGTCTCCATTCGTTTCGCCACACGTCAAACTGCATCAGCGATCCGTGAAGATCTTCGATGCGGCCCGTTAACAGTTTGAGAGCTTCAGTTACCTGCACGGCTGAAACCACATTGATGATCGGCATGATCACGCCGGCAGTGTCGCAAGTCGGCGCGCTCGCCGCAGGCGGTGCTTCTTCAAATACGCACCGCAAGCAGGCGGTTTGGTGCGGACGAATCGTCATCGTCACACCGTACGAGCCGACGGCAGCGCCGTAAATCCAGGTGATGTTGTGCTTCACGCAGGCGTCGTTGATGAGGTAGCGAGTGGAGAAGTTGTCAGTGCCGTCGATGACGAGGTTACAACCCTCGATCAACTGCTCGACGTTTGAATAGTTGACGTCGATTACCTGGGATTCGATCTCGATTTGTGAATTGATTTGCCGCAGGTGATCGGCGGCGGCGACGGCTTTGGGCAGACGCTTCTCGGCATCACTTTCCGTGAACATCGTCTGGCGTTGCAGGTTTGAAGGTTCGACGAAGTCGCGATCCGCGATTCTCAGATAACCAACACCCGCGCGTGCCAACGACTCGGCGTGAGCAGAACCCAGTGCGCCACATCCGACAATCAGGACTCGCGCGGCCGCCAGCCGCCGCTGTCCTTCTTCGCCAATTCCATTGAAGAGAATCTGTCTGCTGTAACGCTCGTCCACTGCGACTCAGTATAGCAGCGAACATACTTTGAAGCCGCAGATCCACGCGGACCTGCGGCTCACAAACGTGCGTAACGCTTACGCCGTGATCCCGTAGCGTTTGATCTTGGCGTTGAGTGTCGTCGGCTTTAATCCAAGGAGTCTTGCAGCGCGCGTTTGGCTGCCGGATGTCCGGCCGAGCGCGGTGCGAATGAGACTCACTTCAAACTGGCGCACCTCATCAGAGAAACGCGCGCCGCGCTTGATGTCTACGGGCCTCGAGATCGCGAGCGACTCGACCTCGTCCAAAAGCTGAAGCACCGTCTCACGTAAAGTGTTTAGACGTACATCAACATTCGACTCGTCTGAGGTTTGTTCTGGGCCCTCAGTCCTGTTCGTTTCTAACCCCAATATCGATTCACTATTCATGTACTACCTCCGAAAATGCGGGAGCAAATTATCGGCGCCTGACCTTACCGGGGAGTCATTGGATGCGGCGGCGGTTTAAATAGTCTCAAACGTTTACGTAACAATGGTTCTGCTCTGTGACGGAGCGGCTAAAATTTGGGACGGAGCGGCTATGGATGTGGATGGCACGTATGGTTTCGCATGCCGTCCGCTGCTCCTGTCCTCTCAAATCGTGTTTCCCACCGCCCCCTGAAAGTTGGACCGGTAGTTTCGGCTGAGCGTGAGTTGCTTCCCGTTTTCCATGATGACGCGGTACTCACCATGAAACCACGGCTGCATCTCTTTGATTCGATCAATCTTGACTATTGCTGAACGATGAATTCGCCGAAACTGTTTCGGGTCGAGTTGTTCTTCCAAACTGCTGATCGTTTCGCGTAGCAGGTACCCCTTTTGGTTGTCGTAGACCCGGACGTAGTTCCCTTCCGACTCGATGCAGTAAACGTCCTGCACGTTGAGAAAGAAGACGCGCCCTCCATTTTTGATTACGAGTCTCTCGAGGTGGCGCGGTCCAGTTTTTAATTCTTCGAGCAGTTGAAGGATGTGGCGATCTCGTTCGCCATTCTGGTCGACTTTGATCTGCTCTTTCACACGCTCCCACGCTGCGTCGAACCGCTCGTGGTCAAAAGGTTTGAGCAGGTAATCGAAGGCGTGCACCTCAAAGGCGCGCACGGCATATTGATCGTAGGCGGTAACGAAGATGATATAAGGCGTGGCCTGCGGGTCGAGCGATTCGAGCACTTCGAACCCGCCCAACTCCGGCATTTGAATATCGAGGAAGACGAGATCCGGTTTGAACGACTTGATCGCTTCTACTGCTTCACGACCATTCGCACACTCCGCAACAATCTCGACGTCCGAATCATCTTGCAGCATTTCGCGGATCATCTCGCGAGCAAGTGGTTCATCGTCGACGACCAATGCGCGAATACGTCTTGCGTTCGTCACCTTGCCTCCTAACAAACGTGAATAACGCAATGAGGTGTGAAGTGAGATTCACACGCTAACTGAACACCGCAGTCGAATCACTTGTGGCGCAAACGGGGTGTGCGCCGAACAGATTCAACGGCTCGTACGACAGAGTTGGATGCCAAGTTTCGTTGTTGAGGACAGGCGCGGTCGCCAAATTTTTGAATGGACGAGAAAGTGGAGATTAATGCAAGTTCATGGATCTACCGGTCAGAGTCGCGGGGGATTTCGAGTGCGACAATCAATCCTCCCGCGGGATCGTTAGCCATTTCGAAACTCGCGGCGTCGCCGTAGAGGCCCGCAAGCCGGGCCTGAGTGTTGGCTAAACCAAGCCCCTTTCCGCGCCGCGTTTCGAGCGCGCGATCGATAATGCCCGGACCGTTATCTTTCACTTCGATCCGAACTACGCCGTTTCGCGGCGCCGCAGTTATCTCGACGCGGCCGGTAGACGAGGTCCCAATCGCATGCCGCATCGCGTTTTCCACGATTGGCTGGAGGATCAAATTGGGGACGTGAACATCCAGCACTGCGGGGTCGACGTGAATGTCGGTCGTGAGACGATCCTGAAAGCGAATTCGCTCGATCTCGAGATACCCGTTCAAGAACTCGATCTCCTGCTGGAGCGTGACTTCCATCGAGCCGGAGTTTTCAAGCGTGAGGCGGAGGAAGTCGCCCAGCCTGGTGATCATCTTTCGCGCGCCCTCAGTGTCCTTGCTCAACAGCGCCGAGATCGAGTGCAGGGTGTTGAAGAGAAAATGAGGCTGCACTTGCATTTTCAGCGCTTCCAGCTGCGATTGCACCAGTTGCGTGCGAAGCTCTGACGCTTTCAACTCGCCTTTGCGATAGCTGTTGTAGTAGTTGAAGGCGTGACTCAGCAGCAGGATGAAGCCATAAATGAGTAACCAGCGATCGAGATTGTTGTAGACAAAACCGAAGACGCGGAACGGCGTAATGTTCCCCGCACGGCCGAGGAGCAGCATGAAGACCACAAAATGAACCGCGAGCAGGGTACTGACAAGCGCGAGACTGAAGAGAAAATGAAGCCCTGCACGTCGCAACCAATTGGTGCGGTCGATGCAAAAGCGACGGGAGAGCCAAAGCACCAATGGCGTCGCGAGCGCCCAGAGGTAACAAGCCGATGCCTGGAAGAGGAAACCCTGAGCGTAGCGGATTGGTTGCCGCTCAGCGTAATACATGAGGTACGACTGCGTGCTGAAGAAAAGGGCGACGATCGTCCAGACGCCCCAGATCAGTCCAACGCGCACCAGTGGTCTGGACAGCATCGGGTCGTCGTCAACAGCAGGATCAGGCTTCCGCATGTTTAGATCTCAACGGGCCGGACTGGGCAATGGGAGGTTTGGGCAATTCAACCCCGCATATAACTTCTTAATAACAGTCGAGGGGAGCACTTTGTGACCAGCAGGACTGATTTAGATGCAGACGGGCTTAATCCAGAAGCCCCGCCGCGCCTGCATCATACATCACCGACGACGAAGGTCTCTTGCCCGTCCACAGTTCAAACTGGATTCTTGCTTGCGCAACCAACATTTCGAGTCCGCCTAAAGTTTCGCAACCTTCCTGAGCAGCTTCGCGCAGGAATCGTGTTTCGCTCGGATTGTAGACGAGGTCGTAGACGTAGCGTGCTCCGGTTAGCTGTTGCTGAGGCGCTGGTGTTTGATCGACGTGCGCGCCTGATCCCAACGGCGTGGCGTTGATTACCACGTCATAGTCACCGAAAGAGGCCGAGGATAACGATTGACACGAGACGTTAAGAAAAGCCGCCTTCGTGAGATCGCGCGCAAAAACCGTGACCACAGCTTTCTCTCGTTTCAAAGCCCAGATTGCAGCGCGCGCGGCGCCGCCCGCGCCGATGATTGCTACATTTTTACCAGCCAGCGATCCTATGCGCCCGAGCAGCGGTTCAATCAACCCAGCGGCGTCAGTGTTGTATCCAAGCAGACGATCATTCTCCAGGACAACTGTGTTCACAGCGCCGATCTCTTTTGCGTCAGGCTCGATCCAATCAAGACAATCCATCACCGCCTGTTTGTGTGGCGCAGTTACGCTCAACCCGCGCAGGTTCCAATTCAACTCCCGGGTACGCGGATGGACCAT
>DASSEB010000134.1:0-8586 GCA_035696765.1 Pyrinomonadaceae bacterium
GAGGACGTGATTCCGGAGCTACAGTCTCACGACGTTGTTATCGCGCCCTATGAGACGCTTTCGCCCGATGAAAGGCACAGCCTGGCCCAGTACTTCATGAAAAATATTTTTCTGATACTGACTCCGCAGGCAGTCGATCCGGCTCGTCCTTTTCCTTACATCTCGAATCTTAGTCTCAACATCGGTCTCACCGTCGAGAGCAATCCCGAAGACACGATCGCAGGCGCGCCGGTGGGAAATGAAGCAAGATTTGTACGGATAAAAGTTCCGCCTGTCGTGCCGCGCCTGATTCCGGTGAAGCAGGGAGAATTGAAGTTTGCTTTAGTCGAAGAGGTGATCGAAGCAAACATTCATTCTCTGTTTCCGAGCATGAACCTGAGTAAGGGACATATCTTTCGCGTCACGCGCGATGCCGACGTCGAGATCCGCGACGACAAAGCCGCTGATTTGTTGGCGCTGATCAAAGAGTCGCTGCGCGAGCGGCGTTTCGGTTTGCCGGTCCGTCTCGAGGTGTCGTCTTCGATGCCCAGCGAAATGGTTGACTATCTCAGGAACTCGCTTCGTATCGATCGCGATGACGTCTACGAGATCGATGGACTGCTCGACGTGCCGGATCTGATGGAGCTTTATGCGATCAACAAGCCTGAGTTGAAGGACAAACCGCTCAAAGCTATTGTGCCGAACGTGCTGCGTAACCAGCCATCTATCTTCGATGCGATCAAAAAGCAGGACGTGCTGCTCCATCACCCTTACACCGCGTTTGGAACGGTCGTGGATTTTATCCACTCGGCAGCGAACGATCCGCAAGTGGTCGCGATCAAGATGTGTCTTTACCGCACGGGGAAAAAGTCTCCAATTCCGCAGGCGTTGATCGAGGCGAGCGAGCGTGGCAAACAGGTCACAGCGGTCGTAGAAATCAAAGCGCGGTTTGACGAAGAGCACAATATCGAATGGGCCAAGCGGCTCAGTGAATCGGGCGTGCATGTGGTCTATGGGCTGGTCGGCCTTAAGACGCATAGCAAAGTGACGCTCGTGGTGAGGCGCGAAGAGGACGGCCTGAAAACTTATACTCACATTTCTACCGGCAACTACAATCCGACGACGTCGAGACTGTACACAGACGTTGGATTACTAACAAGCGATCCGGTGATCGGCGACGATGCCAGCGACGTGTTCAACTTTCTGACCGGCTTTTCAATCCAGAAGGAATACAGCCGCTTGCTGGTGGCGCCGCTGAACCTCCGCAAGCGCATGATGCATTTGATCAAGCGCGAAACAGAGCATGCCCTCGCCGGCCGAACCGCGCACATCATGTCCAAGATCAATCGTCTGACTGATCTGAACATCATCGAAGCGCTTTACGAGGCTTCGCAAGCGGGAGTCGAAATCGATCTCATCGTGAGGGGCGCATGTATGATCCGTCCGGGCGAGCCGGGACTTTCTCAGACTATTCGCGTCAGAAGCATTGTCGGACGTTTCCTCGAACACAGTCGCATCTTTTACTTCGCGAACGGAGGCGAGGAAGAGGTTTACATCGGCTCCGCTGACTGGATGACGCGGAATCTGGATCGTCGTGTGGAAGTGGTAACGCCAGTGCTCGATCCGCACTCGAAGAGTTATTTGAAGGACACGGTGCTGGCTGCGTACCTGCGCGATAATGTGAAGGCGCGCGTCATGAACTCTGACGGCAGCTACGAGATGCCGCCAATGGCGCCGGACGAAGAGCCTTTCAACAGCCAGTTGTTCTTCGAAGGCCCGAACAGTTCGCCGCCTGCCGGTAACGTTCACGCGTTAAAAAGAAAGAAATTATGGACCAAGCCGCAACCGGGTACAAAAGCGTCGGGGGAAACAACATAAGCTGCATCCCCGAAACTCATTTTGTGCTTTTTGTGCCTTTTTGTGGCCCGCTTTCTTCAAAACTTTTTTGCGGCTTAGAAAGGAGTTGAGAGATGAACCGTGTGTCTCTTGCAGTGGTGGCGACGTTTGTCGTCATCCTGCTGGGTAGCGGATTGTTAGCTTACGTCTTGCGCGATTATTCGGGATCCGCCGTGACGCAAACAAAGCATGATGCGGGTGCGACCGCGTCGCCGGCACCCACTCAGGAACACCAAACACCTTTGCTGGGACAACTCTTTGGACCAGACGCAACAGGTCTTTCACCCGCGAGCGTCTCGAGTTGGGAGGCAGCATCGGCCCGAATTACCTTGCGCTTTTCACTCGCTGCATTTCTGGCAGCGTTGCTCGCGTTCCGTCCGCGACGCGGGGTGACCGTCGCCCGGCGCAATCCGTATGTCGCGCAGACGCAGATTCTGATGGCAGTGGTTGTGGGTGCAATGATGATGGTGGTGGGTGATAGTGCGGCGCGAGCGTTTGGCATCTTTGCCGCGGCTTCGCTCGTACGATTCCGCACTAACATTCGCGACCCAAAGGAAATTACGGTGCTGCTGGTTTGTCTCGGAGTGGGTCTTGCTGCCGGAGTTGGACGTTGGGACATGGCTATCATCCTAACTTTATTCGTGCTCCTTACTTTGTCCATCCTTGAATTCTCCGAGCAGTCGCAAGTGTTCCGTTCGATGGAGGTTTGTGTCGGCACGCGCGACGTAGACCAGACCAACGACGTGCTCAAACAACTTTTCGAGCGCTACGGGTTTGATTCAGAGTTGCGAAAACTCGATCGGCAGGACGAGGGAGAGCCGATGGGTAACGTCGTCTACCTCGTTAACCTGGATACAAAGGTCAGCACGAGTAAGTTGAGCGAAGAGATCATGTCAGCGGATCGAGAGAATATCGATAGCGTTGAGTGGGAACAAAAGGAGAGCAAGACTTACCTGTACAAGTAATCCGTGTTATCCGTGGTTGCTCACGCTAAAATGAACGCCGGAGGAGTGGATGACGAGCCGCACGATTGTAGTTGGAGATATTCACGGTTGTTACGATGAGCTGATGGAGTTACTTGAAAAAGTTAACTTCGGTGCGGACGACCGCGTCGTTGCGGTAGGAGATCTGGTCACGAAGGGTCCAAAGAACAGGGAAGTGCTCGAGCTGTTCATGACGGATGCGCGTTTCAGCAGTGTGATGGGCAATCATGATCTGGCGTTACGCCGCAAGTGGAATGGCGAGAAGGTCCAGCTAAAGGCTTCACAAAAGACGACGCACAAAGAGCTCAAACCGAACAAGCTGATTTACGCGGACTTCCTGAACCGCATGCCATTCACGATCGATCTCAACACGCACCTCGTCGTGCACGCGGGTCTGCGTCCGAACGTCGAAATGTACTCGCAGACGACTGAAGACATGACGTTGCTGCGAACACTCGGAAAAGATCGTGAGAGTCACGACGGTACGCCGTGGTACGACGTTTATGACGGAGATAAAGTCGTTCTATTCGGACATTGGCCCGCGCCCGAGCCGCGCTTCGGGAAGAAAGCAATCGGCCTCGATACCGGTTGTGTGTACGGCTACAACTTGACGGCTTACATTATCGAGACGGGTGAGTTCGTGAGCGTCCGCGCGAGGCGTGCATACGACGAATCGTAGCCACAAAAAAGCACAAAAAGCACAAGAGGATTTCCCTTGGTTTTGTGCCTTTTGTGCTTCTTGTCTGCCGAATTATTGAGGCGAAACCTTGCGGCTTTTTACTTCCTCGCTAGAACGACCGGTGCTTGCTCGGCGGCGCGAATACGTTCGAAGAAACTGCGAACGGATTCATAGCTTGTCGCTGGAATCGTCATCGCGCGTTGCAAGAAAGTTCGCTTGAAGATGAGTTCGCCTTCTTTCACCTCATAGCTTGTCGCATAGGTTCCGAATGCGGCTTCGAGCTTTACCGCTTCCGGCAGTTCATCAACGTCAAAGCCCGCCGGTAATTTGAATCTCGCAGTCTCCGAATACGAGCTGGACTGCAGGACCACCGGGTACTTGCGCTGCGGAGCTGTCAGAGCAAGATAGTCGCGTCGCGACACAACGGCCGGCTTGAACACGAGTAAACGACCTTGCATCAACTGGCCATAAGTATTCGTGCTGAACTCAACTTTGAGACTGAAGCGCCCATCGTCGACACCGTCTGACGGTTCGATCTTCTCGAGCGTCGCTGCCGCCGCGCCTGCCGTTACCCACCTCTCAACCATGGAGTTGTACTCCGGCCGGGCCAACCTGCGAAACTCCGTTCTGAAGCGCGCAGCGGTCTGTCCCTTTGCTTGCTCCTGAATACTTCCGGTTAGCGCTCCGTCCAGGCGCAATGCAAGCGTTGCATTTCGCTCGAGCTGGTTCGTTTCGGGAGGCGTCACCGGCATCCGGATCAGCTCTTTCGACTCCTTCGAATTGATCAAAGCCAGACTCCCTTGAAGGTAAGAAGGCAGATCACCCAAAGGTGTCTCGCTGTCAGTTGGATCAAAAATCATGAGCCTGCCGAGCGCGGCGTCCCGCACGATTGTTTCCGCCTGCGTTTGATCGCTGACTTTAACTGCGATGATGCAATGATTGAACTGTTGTGGTGACGGCCACTCAGGCTTGACGTATTCCGGATCGCCTGAATAGATGCTGACTGGAAACGCGGTGATCCCCACAACCTTCAGCATTGCGCGCATCAGGTTCGCTTTGTCTTTGCAATCGCCGTAGGACTTTGCGAATACCTCGGTGGAAGAGTGCGGACGGTATCCGCCTCCGCGGCCGATTCCAGTTTGAATGGAAATGTACTGAATGTTCTGCACGTACTGGGCGATAGCGCGGATCTTGTCGAATTCCGTTTTCGCCAAGGCAGTTAACTCGTAAGCCTTCCGTGCAAGAGCGTCGTTGACTACGACTTGAGAATCGCTGAGTTCGGTGACCCAGCCGGCGACCGCTGCCCAATCACCAAAGGTTTTAATCGCCGCCGTTTGCCCCGCGGGCGGGTAGTAGCTGACGGCGAGACGTGCCGCAAGATTACTGAGACTCGGACTCAAAGGTTCGTCGGCAAGAGCTTCGAGATTGGAAAGCTCCCACGTGTAAGTAGACCCATTTACCTGCGGCTCGATCTTGGCGTGGTTGAAAGTCACTCCCTCCGCGCGCCAACCTGCCGGCAGCACCAAGTTAAAACGCGAATTGATAACGGGAATGGAACTCTGAAACTTCCAATCTGCCTGGCTGAACACCGACTTGTCTTCACGCGTGTAAGTGTAGGCGAACACCATGCCCGCGTCCGCGTCAGAGGTGGCTTTGATCTGTTTCATCCGGTATTCGTTGTATACATCGTTGTCGGCGCCTGCTAAATCGATGGTCTCGTCTTTACCGTAGCGTTTGGCATCGCCGGACGGCCGAACCAGCCACCCGCGGAAGTCTTTGATCTTCGCACTCTCCGGAATGTACCCGACGCCACCCTCTGCATACTCCCGTCCTTCGCGTTTCAAGATGCGAACCGCGTACTTATAAACCTCGGTGACATATCCCTGTGCATCGACATTCGTCGTTGAGTCGTCGACCAACACTACGGCAGTAACGTCTTTGTCGTAGGCGGGGACCTTCAATGCGGCTGCCTGTTGCACCCAGGTGGGAACATCGTCACCAGCCATCGCATGTGCCGGCGCAACCAGGAGCAACAGAAATGAGAGCACCGTAACGAAACGTAATTTCATGTGAACTTCTCCTGCAAACTCTTATGGCTTTGCTTCACTCGCCAGCTTCAACGCAACGGTGTGATTGTCTTGTTTATAAAGCGCGTCGAAAAAGTCTTTCAGTACCGGATAGCTGCTGACCGGGTAAGTAAGCGATCCGCCCGCGCCGAAATAGAAGCTGCGTTTGTAGACGAGGAACTTACCATCCTTGGTAACGGACAACGTGGGTTTGTATTCACTGATACCCGGGCTCGCAAACGGGGCCGGCGCCTCGGCGTTATCCAGCGCGAAGCCCGGAGGTAATTCAATCTCGACCGTGTCTTCTTCGGACCACGGGTAGTGGAAATAGATCGGATACTTTCGACCCGCACTGGCGAACAGAGCTGGAACACCATGTTGAAAGAAGGCGGGTTGCATAAACAACCGTCGACCGGTTTTCTGCGCATAACCGGGCACGCGAACATGGTATGAGTAAATAAACGGCTTCACGTGATCGGTAACGTTTTCAACGCGAATGTTGCTTAGCTCGGCAGTAGAGAGGCGGGACTTTACTTCTTCCTTCAGCGATTCCTCACGTTGCGTGTCAGAGTCTTCGTCGTTCTCTTCCTTGCGTTCGATTGCGAAGTGTCCTGTGTACTCGAGAGTGACATCTCCTTCCAGGGCCCCGTCCGCGGCGAGTTTGAGTTTCGCCACTCGTCGCACACGCGTCTTCTCATGTGAGGTCAGGGGTGTGTTGACCCATATCGGCTGCTTCGGATCAGGAATTAAGGACGGCTGACCTTCTTCCTGCCAGCGAAGCATTCCGAATGGAATGTAGTTGTAGCCGGGGTTAAAGAACTTCCAATCCCCGGCCACGTTAACGGCGATGTTGGACGGCTGCACGAAGTACTGGTCGGGTATCTGTTTATCGAAGAACATGTCGCCGCGATCGGGAGCAAGGACAATGCGGGCCTCGAATCCTGCCGCGGATGCGAGGGAAGCGAAAAGAAGATCGATGTCAGCACTTGTTCCCGTCAGTCGCTTCAGAGTATCGGATGGAGACTTGTTCTCTTTGATCTTCTTCCGATCTTCCGCTGTCAGTCCGGACGCGTCGTCGGAAATGTTCTTGATCTTGGTACGGCAAAATTCAAACAGCCGCTGAAGCTTTTCGTCATCGGATTTAGCGTCGGCGACTAGTGTATTAGCGAGTTGGCGAACTTCGTCATTCGCCTTGAACAACGACTTCGTGTCGTTATAGAAACGTTTTCCATAGTCGTTCCAGTATTTCGTCGGTTCGAGCTTTTCGTCCGTCGAGTAATAGACCAGCATCCAGGTCTTCACTTCATCTTCCGGCGGCATGCGCGACTCTTCATAGACACCGGGCATATCCGCCATCGAGATGCTGTAGAACCCATTCTTCTCCTGTTTGAGGACGCCATTCTGACCGCGGCTGTGGAAGGTCATGGTCCGGAAATTCAAACCGGGGAAAGGAAAAGGTTTGACCAGATACTTTACTTGCTGCACGGGTATGTCGCGCTGCATCTGAAGACGGATGTAGTTTGCACTCTGGTTCAGCCGCACTTCTTTCCAGCGGTACTCGATGATGCAGCCGGGTTCAACCGCGGGCATGGCAAACGACTTGGCCTTCACCTTCACACCGCTGGCCTTCACGATCGTGCGTTCGAATACATCGTCCTTTTTTAGATCGACAATGGAGCCATCGGAGTGGATTGTGCGTCCGGCAATGTCGTTGATCTTGATTTCGCTGCCGTACAGCCGCCCGTAAGGAAGATCGACTTTGCTTTGCGATTCGCGTCCGCGATCGGTAAATACTTTGATACGAACGTAGTGACTAAAGATGAGATCGCCGTCGGCGCTGTCGTCGATTTTGACTTCCCAGAAGAGCGCTTCTGCATCGGCGTCTCTTTCGACGGTCGGACTCTTCAGAGAAAGCTCGGCTGGATCGACGGGTCGCCAGTCCTCGACTGGTACTGTGGCGGCGGCGTGACTGGAGAATAGGAAGAGTACAAGGGCACAAAACCGCAAGGGCAAACGGGGGGATTTCATGGGCAAATGCCTTTCGTAGTGATGTGGAAAACTGCCTACCTAAACAGATTGCCTATCGGAGCGGAACGCGCGATCGCGGTGGAAGACCGAGGTCAAGTTGAGTTTACTACATGAGAAGTTTTGAAAACAATGGGCCGATGGCTTTGCCTCAAAACCGCACAATCGATGCCAACCAAAATCATTGGCCACAAAAAAGCACAAAAGGCACAAATCAAGGAAAAGCCTTTTGTGCTTTTTGTGGCTATAGCCATTCCACAGTAGCGCTTTATGTGATATAAACCTGCGACCAACCTCGCATTCGAAACACAAACGCGCGTGACGACGGTCCACGTGTGATTCGGTCGCGCCTTTCCCATCCGAACCCGGGATTACACTGCGCTCCATTTCTGCTTTGTTGGAGGTCGTCATGCTGGCACGCTTCCCTGCGCGGTCCCACTCGTTTCGAGTCTCTCTCGCTTTGACGATTTGCGGTACATTGTTGCTCCTACCAAACACGAATCTGCTATTCAAAGGACTGGCTGCTCAGGGACAGAGCGGAAATTCAGGACAGCGCGACGGGTCCACGCCAGGAAAACCTGAAGGTACCTGGCCTACCATGGAGCAGATAAACGCGGAGTCGCGAATTCAACGTGAAGCGCCCCTGCCCATTTCCTCGACGATCCGTTCAAAGAAGAATAGTGGCAAGCCCTGGGACGGACGGCGCGTTGGCGATCCCTGGCTCGATAAGGTGGACCAGGGTACCAATCGAAGTAGCTCCCGGTCCATATTGATCCGTAATGAGCGGACGCGACGTGCTCACACGCATCTGCGAATGAGTGCGCCGCCACTCGTGTTGGACAATCAATTCGTACTGAACTTCTTCACCTATGCCCTGGCGCGGAGTCCGGGCGCCAATGAAGATACTTACTGGTATGACCAGCTTCGCGTCGCTTATGGGCAGGGCCAGGAGTCGTTG
>DASSEB010000135.1:0-8456 GCA_035696765.1 Pyrinomonadaceae bacterium
CGTCTCAGTGGTTTACCGGCGCGACCGCGACTGCCGAGCCGACAAATTCCCACGCTCGCTTGTAAGTGGCTAAGAAATGAGTTTCATAACGTGAAGGGAAAATTTATTTTGTTCTCGGTTTCTCCCAAAAACATCAGAAGAGGGTCTAGCCAGGGCCCATGCTTGCGGAGACATATGATTTTTGTGCGTCAGCTTAGGTAAAACAAAAGATTCCGTATCCGCAGCCTGCCCATTGCTTCCTCAGCTATTCCAAGGGAATGGACTGCGGACGGTGAAAATAATTTTCCGAGTCCCAATGGCGTTTGATATCAACCAGATTACACTCGTTGTTGCGGAAATTATTCGAGAAAGTATAACCACAGTGCCTGATCGATTCTGCCGTCCTCGTGAGTGCCAAGCACACTATCGGGATAGTTGTAGTAACAGCCATCAACGGTGCTGTTGGGATCTTTCAGCGGGTCAGGCGTACCGCCCATTCGAGCGTATACGTCCTTATAGAAGTGGTTGATCCAGCCCAAATATGCCTGCGCCATCTCACGGCAAGGTGATTTATCGGCCTGGCCCCGGGCAGGTAATTACAAAGAGGCAAAGCTTGGACGAGTACAATCCGGTACCGCCTTCTTTGATCCGTATAAGTTTGACGAGATCGTCTTACGGTTAGTGCTCTCTCAGGGATACAGTGGTGTGCTGTCGAAGAGATCGTGCGGTTTTAGCATGAAACCTGTCCACATAACCTGAGCCACAGTAGGTTGAAAGTTATTACTGACATACCGACCATCTTCATCGCGGGGCATGTGATGCGCCGCACTGTAATACCAGACCACCGTATCGGAGTTTGACACGGGTTCGGCTGGGACAATGTAGCTTGGCAGCGATGGGACGTGCATCTCGGTATATTTATATTTGGTTATGGCGAAGGCACTCTTGGTGAAATCCTCCTGGTGAAGTGGAGTGCCGGTGCGCAGGGGCATCAGGTCATAACCGGAAGCATGTCCCTGAGCATTCTTCAGCGTTGCATCGTGGATCCGTAGAGTCGTGAAGGCAAGAGGATTCCATTGGAACCTGCTTTCACTTCTGATCAGGATCGCAGGATCACTGGCGGTTAATCCAGTTTCGGCGTGCGAGACTCTCTCAACCGAATCACCGGGGAAGCCGTTAAGGTCGATATCCAATCGCCAGAAGATTCCGTGCATATGCGTTTCGAGGGGTTGAGGGGGATAGTTAGTTGCGGTCGCCCCTACTTGGCCGAGTATCACGCCATCATCGCGAAACGTCCACTCGATGATGTAGTTGTAATTGCCCGCACCGATTCCGCCCCACAAGAGAACTTCCTCCCCCCGACGGACATTACCGTAATTTGTCCAAGCCAGTCCTCGATCATGCACTTGTTTGCAAACATAGTTGTTATCAAGCAAGGTGCCACCAGCCGATGCCGGACAATGCTTAGACGTCAACTGGAAGAGCGAAAAGTTAAAGCTGCTCATGTCAAGAAAGCGCGGCGAGCCGGTGTGATAAGGCACAAACAACTCAATCACGCGGGCGTCATAGATTACCTGAACCCAGGGAGAAGTTGGAGATGTTCGGAAGAAGGCGGCGTTGATAACCAAACCATTCTTGGTAACGCGCTGCCAGCAAAACCGCCATCGAGTCTGTTCCGGCAGAGCGTTATTAGTCGGAAACCGCTGGTCAATGAAGTACGGTGCGGAGCATTGTGCGTGCACAGTTGTCGGCTGAACCCATATTAGTAAACCGGCGAATAGCGAAAACAGACTAAGGGTGAGATTGTTTCTCAATTTCATCTTGTCCTCCTTCTCATGGGTGACGCCTGAGTGCGGGTCGTTCGACGCGAACATTTTGCACAGTGAGATCCACAATGACTGAGGTTCCGGTTAAGAAAGTATCTCCCTGCCGGAAGAGCAGCGATACACAACGATGCCGGTAACATGGGTCGGTACGTGAAGTGGCGAGTATCCGCAAAGCCTCGACAGGGTTGGGCTCTCCTTCGCGCGCAGTCAGAGTCGTAGCCCGGTATTGCTGATAGTTCGGACCAAGTAGATTGATTAGGGTTCTGTCCTGGAGCGCGATGCCGACCGCCTGATTGACCTCTCCGGTCGACAAAGGCACGCTATTTCCGTCAATAGCTACCGTTTCCTGCACTGCTTGCTGTTGCAAGTTAACCAGTGCCATGACGCCTTGATTGCCGTTGTAACGGTAGTAAAGCACTTCGGCATGACGGCTATTTTCTCCAGTCGTTTTCGGAGTCGCTAATTCCACGGAAATCAACACTTGCCGGCCTGTTCCGCGCAGTCGTTTGACTCGAGGATCTCCTTCAGCTAAGCGAGTGGCCAACTCGCGTTCCTCTGGCGTTAGCGGATCGAATTTCAACGGCCCACGCTGCGGCGTCTGCGCGTGAGCATCGTGAAGCATGGGGACGAACTGAATTAATAGTGCCAGCGTGATCGTGGAGAGAATCCGATACAGTTTTGAGGTGCGCCCTGGCACAAGAGCGAAGAATTGAAAAGACTGCATGACATCCTCCTTCAATTGTACCGTTGTGCTGTTTGATGTGAGTAAACAGTAACTTGGTTGTGACTATTAACCAAGCTGACAAGGACATGGCTGTTTGTGAACCGATTTCCAGCCGGAAGCAGGTAGCATAGATCTGTTTGGTTATACGGTAAAGGTTTGCGGCCAGCCAGACGCAACAACACACGTAAGTTTTGCATAGCGCACCCTTCCGTTCAGAGATTAAGACTTTTTGCAGTCTCCTTACTTGTATGCGCTATACGCTGAAAACGTTTCGGTCGAGTTCCCGTGAACTCAGTTAATCCGGGTGCCTGCCGGGAGCAAAGAGAAAGGCCGCCGGAGCCGATTCCAGGACCTTCGTCCAGAGCTTAAGTATGAGTTGGATATAAACTATCTTCTTGGCCCTGCTGCTCAGCTTAGAACCCACAAACGAGTGTCACCTGCAAAAACGAAGTTAATTCGGAAGTAGGCCGCAAGCTGGTAGATAAATCCCGAAGAATTGAACCAACATGTGTGAGTTTTTCTGGGCTGCCGCAGCCTTCGAACCATCCTTGCCGAAATCGCAGTCACCTGAAATCGAGATGGTCAATTGATACCCACTTTTCGAGGGATTACGTCACAATCCACGTGACAAAATAAGAAAAGCCATTCATCCGGGCGGCTCTTCTTTTCATTTTGCTAGCGATTCATGGTTCCCCACACTGGACAATCTTCGCAACTTCCTCTTGACGCCAACGACAGAAATGCTCAGTTTCTTCCAACAAATGACATGGGTGTAAATCGATGAATGCGACGCTGTGCGGCGAGTCCGCTGCATGCCGATGTTATATGGCGTCCGCACTACCACTCGCTATAAGGCGTGCCTCCCGACGACTTGGCTGAGGACGAGCTATGTACGTCCACGACGCCTTTAGGGCCTTTAGCCAGCTTAGGATCTTCACCGATTGTGACCTTCCAGTCCCGCTTCTCCGTCATCGGGTCCTCCGGGATCGAGCGAATGTAGCCAGCACTCGCCAAGTCTTCGAGCGACTGAGGAAGAGTGCCCTTATCGTTGGCGTACTCCTTTATCATGCCGCGCATGATTCTCAGGTCTTCCCGCAACACCGCCTCTTTCGCTGCCGAAACCGTTTTTGTCATACGCGGAATGCACGCGCCGCAAGCGCCGGTGAAACAGGCCAGGGAAACCAGAGTAGGTAACAGGGATAGACGGTGAGACGTATTATTCATAAGCCCTCCTACGGCATAAGTCGTATGCCCATCAGCAGCGGTATAACTATGTGTATCTTGATCTGGAAAGGGTTAGGCATCACTGCACTCGACTCCTCTGAGGCGGAGCTGCTTACAGATCGCATCGAGCCTGTATTCGGTGTCGTCATCGCCAACAAAGTAGCGGCCCTCCTTCAACGCAGAAAGCCCAGACTCAAGCGCAAAGACTTCCGAGTCGTAATTCTTGACAGATCCTTCAAGGTAGTACGAGAAGGGATTGTCTTTCTGCTTGTTGCTATAGGCACATTCGTGAGTAGCGAGCCACTTCGAGAATGCGTTGCAAATTTTGTGAAGAGTAGGGAAACGCCGGCGTAACGGGGTTGCCAGGAAATGAACTTCCCCTACTGTCCAGAGAGCGCCACGCCGAACACGCGGAACGAAGACACTTGCAATCGGTGATGCCTTGACGTCGATTTGGCCGTTGCTGTCATAGACCAAGGGACCGCATTCTCCAAAGTGGAGGACGTAGCCTCGTTCGGTTGGCGTCTCTGAAGGGGGTTCGGTGAGGTTCCGAAACCAGAGAAGCACTTCAGAGTTGGCCTTTGGCTCTTCGATGAAGTGATAAGTGGTGCCCATAGTGATGCCTAACTATATATATCTTGATCTCGATAAAATCGGGAAGCGGTGTTACCTCCTCGTTTCCTTCCGCATAAAATGAACGCCTCCATTCTGCCAATCTGTTTGTTCATGGCACTTGTGGCCTTTTCGCACACAGTGCCACCGTGATGGCATGGTCTCCGACAGTGAGAGAAAAAACACAGTGGTTCACCGCCGGATTAGCGAAGCATGGAACTGGATCACTCCCACAGTCCACCACTTCGGCAGATTCTCGCTGTTAACGGCTCGCGACATCATGGTTTTTACGTTTGACTTCACAGTCGGCTTGGCTTATTAGTTCTCTTAGAACCCCGCCTTTTACCCCAGAGCCGCGAAGTTCGTAGTAAGGAGTGATCTTCTTCCATTTCTTCATTCAGCATCTGTGGTTGATTGCTGCCGGTGGCGGCGTCGGCGTTGCCGGGCGCTACTTTCAACTCCGCATCCGCCGGGCTTATAGCGTCATTCTTCCAGATCCAAGTGTAGAGCTTTCTTGCCTTCAGCAGTTGTATGGTTACAACGCTCACGCTCTCGTTGGTATTGGCCCAGGAGCACATCTCTGGTCCTGTCGAGAGACGGAGGGAGCTGTGACCTACAACGAGTTTGGCAAAGTGTGGTTGGTGCCTGGAGACCCTCTGGCAAGTGTGGAGAATCTTGTTGATGTGGCAGCTAGCTTTGTACGGACGGCCCGCGCTCAGGGCCGCGTTGTTGGATTCATGCCTGCCACTCACCAGTTTGCAAAGCACAGTAATCGATTGGGCCTTCGAGCAGTCAAGATTGGGTCGGCACCCTATTTTGATCTGGCAACCTGGGCTCCTCGTGGTGATCGTGCGAAGAAGGCGCGAGCCGGTGTGAACCAGGCCCGTCGCGCCGGTGTGCGAGTGACGAGAGTAGTCAACGTCGATGAAAAGCTGATTAGGGAAACGGCCTGCCTTTGCAAGAGTTGGCTTACCACGCGCCGTAGTGCGATTAAATTCGGCTGGCTCTTCGCGGTTGATATATTCCAACACAAAGAAAGGAAGAAGTATTTCACAGCGCGCGACTCGACCGGAAGATTGGTCGGCTTTCTTGCTGCTAGCCCCATTCCTGCGCGTGATGGCTGGTACCTTGAAGATGTATTGCGACGGCCGGAGTCCCCGAATGGAACCACCGACCTTCTCGTTGTCGAGGTACTCGATTTCCTGAGACGTGATGGCGCCACGCTTGCTACGCTTGGCACTGCGCCAATGGCCATGGAGGGTAGTGTCGATCCTGAGATCCCCAATAACTTCTTGCTGTCGAAAGCGGCACGGATCGTTGCCGGTTGTTTTTCACTCTTCTACAACTTCGAAGGAGTGAGGCGTTTTAAGAGTAAGTTTGCGCCGAGTTGGTGGGAAAGCGAATACCTCCTTATTTCGCAAAACGTCACCGCACCTCCGCGCATCATTAGCGCCTTGGTGCAGGCGACCGTACCCGCCGGATCTTCCACCTTGATCGCTCGACAAATTACCCGCGCGTGGCGACGCATGACTTCTGCAAAGAACTCAGCCGCTCCTATCGAGAAGCCAGCTCTGGTCGTCGAGAGACAAAACAAAGATGAAGCTCCTCAAGATCGTGTTCCTGATGACGGTGAGGCTTACTCTTACAGAAGGAAGTCTGTTTTCGTGGACGGCCTGACGGTGAACTATGTCAGCGCAGGCTCAGGTAGGCCGGTAGTCTTGATCCATGGCAATCCCGGTTCGCATCAGGATTACACACTGGCAGTGATCGAAACGCTATCTCAATCGTACCACGTGATTGCTTTCGATCGTCCTGGTCACGGCTACAGCGAGCGACATGATTCTGTGGAAACCACTGTCGAGGTTCAGGCTCAGATTATTCTCAATGCGCTGCGAAAACTTCGTATCGAGAAGCCGGTGCTCGTAGGACACTCCTGGGGTGGCTCACTTGTACTTGCCGCCGCGGTCGGTTATGGAAACGACCTTTCGGGAGTCGTCTTATTGGCGCCCGCCGCGTATCCAAATGCAAGGGTTGAATGGTGGTCACTTCTTCCGCACATCCCCGTGCTGGGAAAGTTTGTGGTTAACACGCTGGCGCCATTGGTCGGCCGCGCCATTGTGAAGGAGAGTTTGAAAGAGGCTTATCATCCTCAGGCCGTGCATGAAGACTACGCACAACGGTCTGCTGAGATGTGGACCAGGCCGAATCGCGTCAGAGCTTGTGCTTACGACGAAAGAACTCTCGGTGCGAGTCTCAAGGTATTGAGTCAACACTATTCAGACATACAGATGCCCGTCGTGATCGTCACTGGTTCTGATGATCTCCTGCTTGAGCCAAAGAAACATGCCTACCCACTTCACAAAGCGATACAGGGTTCAAAACTCGTAGTGCTACCGCTGACCGGGCATCAACTTCCTCAAACTCGCCCGGACGCTGTTATCGAGGCGATTGCGGTTGCGTGGGATGCAGCAGAGGGACGAAGCGATGTGAAGCTGAGCGAATAAACCAAACGCTAGTAGGTAATCTCACTCGGACCTCAGACCAGTGCAGTTGCGCGCCAACCGTTTGATGTACTTGCAATTACGAATACAACCTGGCAAAGAGAAAAGGCCGCCGGAAACGTTTCCAGCGGCCTTCGTCAATCAGTGGCTACACGGCTGGTAGGCATCAAGCGTCCGAATATCGAAGCACAGAGGCTGCGGCCCCATTTGCAGCGACGGCCGCCGGAACTAGGTAAGGCTATGGCGCCGACTAGTTCTTTCAGCACGGCGGAGCGCTGAACGCCGGAGTGGCGATCAACCGGGAATCCATCGCCGAAGCATGCGGCTATAGAATGCGCTTTCTGATATTGTCCCGGATATAACGGAAGTAAGGATTCTGCTCACTTTGCGGCGGCTGCCCCGACTGCTGCGGCCCTGAGGCAGCGAACCAGTCGTCAACAATGCTGGCCTGTTGTTCAAGATTGAACCTGCGGAAGTCTCGGCCCGCCTGGCCATATTTATACACGCCCATGTCTCCACTCAGCGTTGTGGATTGGTTCAGTATCGCGTTACACATCAGGCCCGGCAAAAAAGAAGTCACATCGATCTGCCACGTGTGCACCAGTTCATGAATGAAGAGCTGGCCGGGTGCCTGCTTTCCGGGTTTCTCAGAATCACCGAAACCCGTGTAGTGGATCGGATCGTCGAACCCCTGCCCAAGATTCACGAGAATCGTGTCACCCACGCTGGGAATGGTAAACGGCCGCCTGCCAATTCCCAACATATTCGTGAGCACGATCCGGTCCAGGGGGAGCGTGCCTCGGAACACGCGATCCGCGAACTCCACCTCTTCTCGCCGTTCCGTGAGTTTGCGGTGCTTCAGCGTCAGTTCCACGGCTGCCCCGGCAGCGGCGCCGGCCACAATTGCGGCAACGATTGCGCTCGGCCCGAAAACGAGGAGCACTCCCGAGGCAACCCCAACACCGACGAGCCCCGCCGTGCTCAACTGCTCGTCAAGACCCGCCGCGTCGGCGGCATGGACTCCAAGCACGAAGCACACACCTACGGGTCCGGCCACGAGAGCGCCCCCGGCGAGTGTGCCGACAAACGTGACCACGTCGCCGATGGCGCCAAAGAAGTCGGACTCGAAGTTCACTTCAGTATCATGATGGGCGCCCTTCAAGGACGCCCAATACAGCTCGACGCCGCTATTCACTTCCGACTGGTCGAACAATGACTCGCGATCACCGGGCTCGTTAGAGCCGTGAACCTCTCCACTCGCAGCGGTGACAAACGGCGTACCCGCGCCGGCGACTACCGTTCGGACACCGAACCGAAAGGACGGGAACCCAGTCGCGCGCATGTGGCCCTCATGACGGCAACGGCCCGTCCGCTCCAGACTGATGGTGTGATGGCCGCCCAGAGCAACGCCGTCCGGAGTGACCAACGGTTCATCGATGACGATTGGCTCTCGGTACCTAGCTAGCAGGTCCTTCACCGAAACGGGACGAGCCATTTTCAACTGAGAACGAACAAACTCGAGGCTGGTTATGCCAGCGCCGATTTCATCAATCAGGTTCCTAGTCATTATGAGGCCCTCCTACTGCAACG
>DASSEB010000136.1:0-9340 GCA_035696765.1 Pyrinomonadaceae bacterium
TCTTGTCGAGCTCGAGCTCGAACAACCCGGCGAGTTCCTGTTGCTCTCGTTGTCCGCCACTGCCGCCGCCACCGCTGTTCTGATTGCCAAACGCGACTTGCACTTCGCGGAAGATCGCGTCCGCGGCGAGTAGTCGTTGCAGCGCGCGCTGTTCGGGCGGCAAAGCATCTTTGCCGGCCTCCTTCCGCAACGGCGGTGGCGCGCCTTCCATTTCTTTCGCCGCCTGTCGCAGGTGCTCCGCCATCTCGGCTACTTGCTTCTGCCCACCGTCGACACCACCGAGCCGGCGGCCCATGCGATCGATAAACTCTAGCGTGTCAGTGCGCAGCTTTTCCTGGCCCGCCGCAACAGCTTCGTAGCCATCCTTGCGTTCCTGGTCCGTGTACTTCTCGCCTTCGCGAATGAGCCGGTGTGTCGCCGCGATCAGATCTTTTTGACGACGCGACAACGCGTTCTGGTCCTGATCCCCACCCTGACCACCACCGCCGCCCCCCTGCTGCTGCGACTGCTTGTATTCCATCTCGAAGGGCTTGACTTCGATGAAGTAGATGTCGCTCGTCGATTCGTTACTCGCATCGCGAGCCTTCGCGAAATACGAGATGAAGTCGCCGGGCTTGAGATTGTATTCCTCGAGAAAGAACGTGTACGCCCCGCTCAGCGAGCGCGCTGATTCGCGAGTCAGGTGCTGGAGATTCACGGTCTTCTCCTCGCCGCCGTTGACCGAGAAGTGCAGGTCCATCGACACAACGCCGTAATCGTCTTCGGCGCGTGCCTGGGTGAAAACTTCTTCAAGGTTCGTCGCTTTCTTGTCGTGTCCCGGCTTGTCGAAAGAGATCACGGGCGGCTGATCGGTGAGCACTGAAACGTCGTATTCGTTCGAGCCGCGATAAGCTTCGCCGTCGACGCTGACCAGTTCGATGTAGTAGCTCGTGTCGGCAGCGACGGTTAACTCGCCGACGAAATCCGCGCCCTGTTGTTTCATCTCTGTCTTCTTGCCATCGGCGAAGACGATGCGCGCGGCGCGTACTTTCCCGGAGAGTTTGGCGGTGACGGTCGCGACCGTTCCCTTCAACGCTGCGATATCACCGCCATCTTCGATCGCCTTCGCCGGCAGGTTCGTAAAGGCCGGGAACTTGAGCGACAGATCGAGTTGTTTGACGTAAGGCAGATCGACGACGTTGAGTTTGAAAACTTCGGAGCGGACGGTGTTCGACTCGACGAAGTATTCCATCGAGTCCTGAATGTTGAAGATGGAGAAGCGAAAGTCAGTTTTTGCTTTCGCCGGCTCCATCGTCTGGCCCTGGAAGTCGTCTTTGGATCCCAACGGGCGCGCAAATATCGTTACTTGCTGCGAGTCGAAGTTGACGAGCGTGGCGATGATGTCCTGGTCAGAACCTTTCGGCACACGCGCGGTTCCCGGTTTCACCTTGATGCTAAAAGCGTTTTTTGAAGCCGCGAGGGTTGTGGGTGTCACGAGTTGCGCGACGCCTTCAGAGATCTCGCGTGGTCCCCATTTCAACACGCCCGCAAAAACCAACAAGCTCGCGAGCGCCGCGCCGCCATACAACAAGAGACGTGAACGTCGAATCACCTTGCCGGCGTCGAGCATCGCCGAAGCGCTGTTTGCGTCCTGGTAAAGACGACTCGCGATGGCGGGCGAGATGAGGCGGTTGTCGTTTGCATATTCGACCGCGGTGACGAGGCGTTCTTCGGTGCCGGGCGAGCGTTCTTCAATCAAACGCGCGAGACGCGCGTCGCTGATACGTTTGAGCAGTGGGCGAAGCAGGGCGAAGTAGATCGTTGTGAGACACATGAGCACAGCGCCGATGCGCAGAACGACGAGGGCGCTGCCGTTGTAGCGGTAGCGATGCGCGACCAGGCCGGTGAGAAGCAGCACGGCCGCGACGACGCCAACGCTGATAGCCACGCCGCGCAACGAGAGCAAAAGCTGCCGCCGCGTACGCACTCGCCGCAGGAGATCTTGTAATACAGTGGTTTCAGGGTTCATGATTCATCCCCTTCTTCTCTGTGCGACCTCTGTGTTCTCTGTGTCTCTGTGGTGAATGTTTCTGAACCAACGACCACAGAGACACAGAGAACACAGAGGTTGCACAGAGAAAGCATCACCCGATCATCTTCACCATCTTCGTCCTTCGCGCGAGGAATGATTCGGCCAGGAGCAACAATAACGCGACCAGCAACAGCGACCACCAAACTTTCTGCCTGCTCTCGACTTCTTCATTACTCAAGTTACGATTCGCTTCACTGCCTTCAGCGGCACCCGCTCCGCCTGTTACGCCCGCCACGAATTCGGCAAAGTTCAACTTCGTGAAATCGCCCTCCGCGCCGTCGACGTTGACCGCGGCGAAGTCGGGGTGATCGTTGTATCGCAAACGATAGAACCCAGGTTCACGCGCCGTGACAAGCAGATCGCCATCAGGTGTGAGTCGCGTCTCGGACAATCTCGCGCCGCCGGGCGTATCGATCGCTGGTGGCGCTTTCTCCTTGTCCTTCGCGACAGTGAAAGTCTGGCCCAGGCCATACCACGAGTTTTCTTCGCGCGCGCCCGCGTAACGGACCATCTGGTGTATGAACGGCAAATAGAGCGGCGTGAGCGGCAGATCATTCCAGCTCGGACCGAGGGACGACGTAAATAAAATCACGCGACCTTTGCCGGTGCGCGCTTCGAGAAGCGCCGGGCTGCCATCTTCGAAACGCGCCAGCACTGCTGCGTTCGCACGGGGCTCGGAGCGGAAGTAACCAATAACGTTCGCCGAGGCCAGCCTGCCGCTCTCCTGAAACACTTCGAAGATCGGATGATCGAACTTCACGTCGGTAATAGCAACACTCTCGCCTGCCTTTGTCTGCACTGCTTCACGCAACGTCGCGGGCGCGATGCGCTGGAGCGAACTGTTGAAATCATCCGCCTGCGTTCGTGGTCCAGTCGAAACAATCACCTGGCCGCCCGCTTCAACAAACTTCACGAGCGCGTCGGCAAGCGCTGAATTGAGCGGTGCCGCGTCGTTCAAAACTACGAGCGCGTATTCGTTGATGCCCGCAGGATCGACTGAGCCGGTGCTTTTGAGTGTGAAGTTGAAAGGCAGATCGTCATTTGTCGTGAGGGCGCTTTGCAGATGCAGACTATCGCTGCGGCCGCGCGAAGCACTCTCGACAATCAACGCCTTCGCCGGAGTTTCACGCCGCAACGTGAAATAGAAGCGATTGTCCGGCGCGAAATCACCCGCGACCACCTCGATCGTGCAGCGATTCGCGCCTTCGTTGAGATTGAATCCGGTAAACTCGACGACGCGCGAATCGCGACTGTCGAGACTGATATCGCGCTTCTCAACCGTCTGCTCGTTGATCTGGAAATCGACCTGGACGTGATCGCGCGGCGTATCGCTGAAGTTGTTGACGTGCACGACAAGGTTATCGAGATACTTCTGACCGAACACGACGCCGCGCGCTTCGACGTTCGTGATCGCAACGTTTGGCGGCGGATTGTTTCCGCCAACGTCGAGAGTTGTGAGTTGCGTGTTATTGGCGAGTTTGAAAGTCGCGCTCGCGGGCGTCCAGCCGGGCATTTGGAAATCCGAGATCATAACGATCCGCTTTGGACCAGTCGTTTCGATCTCGCCCAGCAGTGACTCTGCGCCGCGCAATGCTTGTTCGTAGTCAGTTCCGTCCCATCCGGCAGCTAAACTCCTGACGTTGAACCGGACCCTGTTCTTGTCAGTCGTGAAACGATTGAGCACTGTGTAGCGCTTATCGAAACTCAACAGCGCCACTTGTTCGTCGTTGCGCGCGTCGTCCAGCGCGCCCTCGGCACGTCTTTGCGCTTCTGCAAACAACTGCTCGCGACGCATGCTCAGCGAATCGTCGATGAGAATCACTGTTGCACCCGCGGCGCTGTTGTCTCTCGCGGCGCTGCCGCCGCTGAAGAATGGCCGCGTAAACGCGATCACGATCAGCAGGATCGCGAGACAACGAAGCAACAGCAGCAGCACGTTGTGCAGCGTGCGACGGCGAATGGTGCGCTGTGGGACTTGCCGAACGAAAACCAGAGCAGGGAACTGAACCCGGCGCGCACGCGTGCGACGCACGAGGTGCACGAGTATGGGCGCTGCGAGCGCTGCAACGCCGAGAAAAAATAATGGCGTTAGGAACGACATGAGTAACTACTTGCCGGCGCGGCGCGAAAGAAACGAGAACAGCGCAAAATCCAAAGGCTGCTTCGTCGTCAGCATCTCGTAATCGACGTTGTTGGCCGCGGCGCAACGTCGCATGCCTTCCACGTGCTGGCGCATCCGTTCGCGATATCCGCTCATTACCACGTCGGGGAGCACCGGCATCTGTTCCTGCGTCTCCGCGTCTTCGAGCAACAACACCGGATCGCTGAAGTCAAAGTCCAACTCGTTTTGATCGAGGACTTGAAACGCAACCAGATCGTGGCCTTTGAAACGCAGGTGCTGAAACGCTTCCTGCAGTCGATGCGGCTGATCGTAAAAGTCGGAGATGATGACGACGATACCGCGACGCGTCAGTATTTCAGCAAGCTGATGAAGCGACTCCGCGAGACGCGTTTCACCACCAGCTTCGAGCAGCGAGAGGTTGCCGAAGATCGTGCGCATGTGACCGGTGCGATTCCGCGCGGGCACGTGAGTGTGGACCTTGTCGGCGAACGCGACGAGGCCGACGGAGTCTTGCTGGCGATTCAAAAGGTAAGCCAGCGACGCCGCGAGATATTGAGCGTATTGCAGCTTGGTCACTGAACTCGCGTGTGCGTAGTTCATCGATGCGCTCGTGTCGATGAGCAAGTGACACTGCGTGTTCGTATCGGCGCGATACTTCTTGATGAAGTAGCGATCGGTGCGTCCGAGCAGTCGCCAATCGAGATAGCGCAAGTCGTCGCCCGGGTTGTATTGACGATATTCGGTGAACTCTGTCGAGAAGCCGGTGAACGGAGAGCGGTGCAAGCCGGACATGAAACCCTCGACTACAGCGCGCGCGAGCAGCTCGAGCGACCCGATGCGTCCAAGTAGTTCGGGATCGAGAAACCGTGCTGGTGTGGTTGCAGCCGACATCTTTGTAAATCCTATTTAAAGACCGCTCTTCGGTTCGGGCACCGTCTCTATCAATCTTTTAATCACTTGATCCGAGTCAATCTTTTCCGCTTCGGCCTGGAAGTTCAACAACACACGATGCCGCAGCACCGCGGGCGCAACAGCACGCACGTCTTCACACGAAACGTTGTAACGCCCACGCAGTATCGCGCGTGCTTTGCCGCCAAAAATTAAAAACTGCGACGCGCGTAACGACGCGCCCCACGTCACCCACTTGTTCACAAAATCGGGCGCCGGCGGCGTTCCCGGCCGGCTCGCATTAACCAGTCGCACCGCGTAGCGCGCGACCGTGTCGGAAGCCGGCACCTGGCGAACGAGCCGTTGAAAAGCGATGATCTCCTCCGCCGACATCAGCCGCTGAAAATCATAATCCTGCGGCGACGTGGTCTGTTTGACGACCTCGACTTCATCTTCCTCAGGCAAGTAACCAATCTTCACATTGAACATGAAACGATCGAGCTGCGCCTCCGGCAACGGGTACGTGCCTTCCATCTCGATCGGGTTCTGTGTGGCGAGCACGTGAAACGGCCGCGGCAGATCGTAGCCGACACCCTGCACGGTAACGCGGCCTTCCTGCATCGCTTCGAGCAAAGCCGCCTGCGTTTTTGGCGGCGTGCGGTTGATCTCGTCAGCCAACACGATGTTGGCGAAGATTGGACCAGGAATAAACTGCATCGCGCGGTGGCCCGTGGCGCGATCTTCTTCGATGATCTCGGTGCCGGTGATGTCGGCAGGCATCAGGTCGGGAGTGAACTGGATTCGTTTGAACGAGAGATCGAGGACATTGGCGATGGTCCGGACGAGCAATGTCTTTGCGAGACCGGGCACGCCGGTGATGATCGAATGGCCGCCGACAAAAAGCGCGAGCAGCACCTGTTCGACGACTTCGTCTTGCCCGATGATCGCCTTTCTGATTTCGCGCAGCAGGCGCTCACGCGCGGTGCCGAGTTTGTCGAGCAGTTGCTCGTCGGAAATGGTTAATTGATCAACCGCCATGTTTTCCTCGTTTATTGTCCCACGATTCGTAACAACAACTCCTGGGCTTTCTCGTAGCGCGGCGCAGCTTCGAGCGCGCGCAGCACCGCGCGCTTCGCTTCGGGCTGGCGTCCCAACGCATAAAACGCCGACGCCACATTGTAGTTTGCTTCCGCGACATTCGGCGGCGCCAGCGCCAGCGCCACTTGAAACTCCGTCAGCGCTTGCGAGTAATCTTTAAGCTCGACACTCAACTCACCTGCCTGCGTGTGCAACTTGTAATCGAACGGACTGATGAAGAAGCTGGCCTGCAAAGCAGCGAGCGCTGCCGGCCGTTCGCCGAGCGCGGTGCGAATCCGCGCGATTGCTTTCAACGCTTCGAGATTGTTCTCGTCAGTCTTCACCAACTCTCCGAGAACTTTCGCGGCCTGGGCCTGATCACCTTTCTGTTCGAGCAGCTTCGCGAGCGATTCGTAAGGATTGCCCGCGCCTGTGACGTAAGGAAATAGCTCGAGCGCGCGCAGGTAGTGAGTTATGGCGCCCTGTGTGTCGCCGTCGGCGGCCAACAACTCAGCGGCGCGAATACGCAGCGCAAACGTGTCTTCAGTCGCAAGCTGCTTCAGCACTTCTTCTTTTGACAGCGAAGCGACGAGGTTATTCTGCGTGCTCAACGCGCGCTGCAGCGGCTTCACCTTCGCATCAACGTAAGCGGTAAACTCACGATCGAAATCACTCTCACTCAACTTCAAAACCTGTTGCAGCACGTCCGCGGTGCGCGCTTTCTCGCGATACATCGCCAGCATGCGAAGGATCGCGTCGAACCCGAAACGTTCGGCGATAAACTCGCAAATCTGCGATGCCTGGAAGTAAGCGATCGGGACATCCTGCGGGCTCTTCGGTCGTTGAAAGCCGCCGTCGAGATCCGCGATCTTGAACCATCGTCCGGTCGTGAATGCGCGAACAAACATCGGGTTCCAGTCGTCTCCCCAGCCCGGTCGCGCACGTCGCTCTTCGTAAACCGAAAGCCCTTCGGAGAACCAGCGCGGAATGCGATAGTCGGTCATCTGCAACGTAATGACGTGCGTGTATTCGTGCCAGAGCGTGCTGCCCCAATTGAACTCGCCTGTCTCGCGCGCCGACGGCGAATCCTGCGCGATCACGAACCCAAAACAGACGCCGAGCGCGCCGAGTCCGGGAATGCCGAGCGTGCGCACCGCGAAATCTTCGTGATTGTTAAAGATCTCGACGATGACTGGTCCCTTCGGCGTGAAGCGATACTTCGACGTCAACTTGGCCGCGGCTTCTTCGAGCAGGTTCGCGGCATATGGCGAGAGCACGTCGCTCTCCTGTGCCGAGGCCTTGATAATGAACACGCCGCGCTTCGTTTCCTTGAAGTCGCGCATCGAGTCGAGCAGGTCGAGCGTGTTCTTGGCCCACACATTGAACGGATCACCTTTGAAAGCTTTCTCGACTTCTTCGCGGCCCGGCTCCATCTGGCCCAGGCGCAGCAACGCCATGCCGAGATTGAGATGCGCGTCCCACAAACGCGGCGCGATCTGGGTTGCGCGGCGTGCGAACTGCGCGGCCTGTTCGGTGCGTCGCGTGATCGTGGCGAAGTGCGAAAGCGTGTTGAATAGTTCGCCGTACTTTGGACCAATCGCGAGCGTGGCGGCGACTTCCGGTTCGAAGTCGCGGTCCTGGAGATATAGCATCGCAGCGCGAAGAGAATGTGCTTCGAGCGAACGCGAGTTGACCTTCAGTGCTTTTTCGATGTCGGTGGAGGCTTCGTCGAAGCGACTGGCTTCGAGCGCGGTCGCAGCCTTGAGCGCGAGTGCTTCTACGAGATTCGGATTGATCGCGAGCGCGCGCGACAAGGCCGACGCCATCTCATCGCCGCCTTCGAGTCGCTTGTTCAAAGCGAGGTCCAGATAAGCGCGAGCGCTGTTCGGATTAATCCGGAGCGCGTCGTCAAGAAAAGTTGCGGCATCGCCGTAAGCGTACTTCGCGGTGAACAGTTCCGCGGCGCCGAGCTGAGCTTCGATATAACTCGTGTCTGCATCGATCGCCGAACGGTACATGTCGTTCGCGTCCTGGAAGCGTTCGAGATGGACGAGGGCGCGCGCGATGAGGGTCAACTCCGGCGCCGTTTCGGGATTGTTGGCGGTGTAGTATTTGACAAAGGTTTCGTAGATCTTTTTCGCGCGGTCTTCCTGGCCGATCAGTTCGAGCAGTTCAGCGCGACGTAGATCGCTCGCGAGTTTATCGCCAGGCGTTCCGTTCGACTTTTCAGAGTCGGCAGCAGCACGTTCAAACTCGGCGATCGCTTCGGTATGCCGGCCGGTTAGGGCGAGCACCTCGGCGAGCTCGTGGCGCACGGGCGCTGTTTCGGGTGTCTTGGCGAGAAATTTTTTCGCAGCCGCTTCGGCTTCTGTGTAACGGCCGGTTTCGATGTAGACACGCAGCAACGCTCGTTGCGCGGGAAGGTCGTTTGGATCGGAGGCGAGGCGCGCGCTGAGAAGTTTGAAGGCGTTGTCGTAATCGCCTCTCTTGAGTTCTGCGAGACCGCGCGTATCGATGATTTGCGATCCGACGGACACGCAAAGCAGCAGGATAAAAACGCAGCTTCCCGCAAAGACGCAAAGACGCAAAGAGAGACTTTGATCGTTGCGTCTTCCTTTCCGGCTTTGCATCTTTGCGCGAACAATCCTCTTCATCTTCACGACCCCGCTTGTTTGATTGAACGATTCACTTTCGCCAACTCGATAAACAATCGCTCGAGTGTTGCTTCGTACTCACGTTCCGGCATGTTTGCTTTGCGCGCGATCAGTTGTTCAATTTCGCCTTCCAGCCGCGAGCGCTCTTTGAGCAGTTTCGCGGTTGCGGCAGTCGCGGCCGCTTCATCCACGCTCAGTGAGTCGAGATAGGTCGCGCGCGCGAGCAGTCCTTCACCCGCCTCGATTTTTTCATGGCCCACGCCGTCCCCGTTGTCGTCGAGCAGTGCGTGTTCGGTCGCAAGCCGGCCCGCGCGTTTGTAAAAGTCGGCCGTCAGCCGGTTCGCGTAAGTAAAGGCTTCGAGCACCGATATGTGGCCGTCCTGATCGGTATCAGCATCGGGCGCATTGAGCGCGGCGATGAAGAAGCCGGTGAAACGCGTCGCATTCGTTTCCTGGCCGTTGCGAGTCGCGGTGATGACGATGCGGCCCTTCGCCGCGAGACTCTTGACGAATTCGCCGCTCGCGCTG
>DASSEB010000137.1:0-18352 GCA_035696765.1 Pyrinomonadaceae bacterium
TTCATCGATCTTCGCGAAGTTCGGATTGCCGGCGATGATCTCTTCGCAACGCTTCAAGGCGGCGACGTAGGCTTTCTTCAACTTGAAGTAATTCTTCGCGACCTCGAGGTTGTGAAGCGAGTCTCGTTCGAGATCCGGATCGCGGAGCGTCGAGGGATCAGGACCCGTCCGCACGCCCTGTGCGTATGTCGACGGAGCCGAAACCAAAACCACCAATAACAAAACAAATAACAGTACAAACTTAACTCTCATAAATCACCTACATGTAATCCTGACAATTTTGTAAATCACGCATACTTTTTGATGATCGCTTCAAGCTTCTTTGTTGTCGCCTCGGGCCAGAGATTTGGCGCCGTAAAGATCGCATGCTGCAACGCCGAGCCGCACTTGCAATCGCGCGCGCCTTCCGTCAATCGCTTCACAGCTTCACGCAAAATCGTCTGCGCATTGCGCACGTTCTTGTTCAAATACTCCACCACCGTCTCGACACTCACCGCATCGTGACCCGGATGCCAGCAATCGTAATCAGTAACCAGCGCGAGCGTGGCGTAACAAATCTCGGCTTCGCGCGCGAGCTTCGCTTCCTGCAAGTTCGTCATGCCGATAATGTCCATCCCCCACGAGCGATAGACATTCGACTCGGCGACACTCGAGAACGCGGGCCCCTCCATGCACAGATACGTGCCGCCGCGATGTACTTTCACATCAGCAGCATCACACGAACCTTCGAGAACGTCGCCCAGCCGCGCACAAACCGGATGCGCAAAAGAAACATGCGCCACGATGCCTTCGCCAAAGAACGTCGACTCCTTCACACGTCCCCTGGTCCGATCGAAAAACTGATCGGGAATGACCATGTCGAGCGGAGCGTACTTCTCCTGTAACGAGCCCACAGCCGACGCCGACAGAATGCTCTCCACGCCCAGCAGCTTCATCGCGTAGATATTCGCGCGAAACGGAACTTCCGTCGGCGTCAAACGATGGCCACGCCCGTGACGCGGAAGGAAAGCAACTCGCTGCCCTTCAAGTGTCCCGACAATGAACGCATCCGACGGTGGCCCAAACGGAGTGTCGACTTTGACTTCTTCGATACCGGTCAGCTCGGGCATTTGATAGAGACCGCTGCCGCCGATGATACCGACTCGAATTCCTGACGCTGTGCTCATGAAAGCTCTCCGCGATACGGAACCGGATTCAACTCCTTTTCACCCTGCTGCAATCGACACAAAGGCTCGTCCGGGTCGTGATAAAACAGGCAGAGCCAGTCTTCGCGTGCTGCCTGGGGCAACAGCCGCTTCTTCGCTTCGAGAGTCTCTACCGGATAAAGGTCGTACCCCATGATCCACGGCAAGCGAACGTGGGCGCGCAATGGCACGAGATCGGCAAACCCGAAGATTGTTTTACCGTCTCTCTCGAGACGCCAGCACTGCATCGATCGATTGTGCCCCGGCATAGTTTCCATTGTCAGGCCGGGCACGACTTCGTAATCGCTTTCCTTCTCTTCAAGTTGTCCGGACTCGATCAAAGGTCTCCAGTTGTCCAGCAAATAACTCGCGCGATCGCGTTCGGTCGCATGCTCGGCGTGCTCCAACTCTGCGCGCGAGACGAAGTAACGAGCGTTTGGAAACGAAGGCACAGCTTTTCCTGAGTCGTCGAGCTTCGTGTTGCCGCCCGCGTGATCGAAATGCAAGTGCGTGTTGACGACGATCGTCACTTCCTCAGCCGCACAGCCGGTGTGCATCTCCAGCGTTTCACTCAGCGGACGTGCACGATCTATCCCGTACATCGCGACCTGCTTCGGCGTCCACTTGTCGCCAATGCCGGTTTCGATCAAGACCTTTTCAGAGCCAGTATCGATGAAAACACAATTCATGTTCATGCGAATGCGGTTCTCATCGTCTGGCGGGCAGACCTGCGACCAGAGCTTGCGCGGAACCACTCCAAACATCGCTCCTCCATCGAGGCGGAATTCGGCGTCCGGAACGATCTCGACGCGATAATCGCCAAGAAACAGATCGCGGATGAACACCGATTTATTGGTGATTAAATCAGTATTCATCCGTGTAGATCCGTAGCTTAGTGCTGCTTTGGCTTTGCGGGACTCGCGGCACTCTTGGGCGCGTTTGGTTTTGTTTTGGAAGCAGGGGGAGCAGGCTGGGGCCCCTCCTGTTGCTCCGCCGGCGGCGCAAATCCTGGAGGCAGGCTTTGCGTCGGCTGTTGCTCAGGAGGTTTTACCTGAAAGTTGTCCTCAACCTTCACGTGTGAACGACTGACGATCTCGTCAAGTATCTTCTCAGCTTTCTCCTGCTCCACTGCCGCCCGCGCTTTGTCGCGTGGCGATTGCGGTGGTCCAAACGGATTGCTCGCCGCGTCGTTGATCAGAATATGGCGCGCGTGCACCTTCTCTTCCGACTTACCGTCTTTGGTCTCGGTCTTTCGCTCCTCGAGCTTGATAATGTGAAATCCAAACTTGCTCTGGACGACGTCGCTGATCTCACCGGGTTTCAACGCGTAGGCCGCCTGCTCGAACTCAGGGACCATATCGCCATGACCAAACCAACCGAGGTCCCCGCCTTTGTCTTTACTGCCGTCGGTGGAAAACTCCTGCGCTAACTTCGCAAAGTCTTCACCGCCACGAGCGCGTTTGAGAATTTCCTCGGCCTTGGCGCGGTTCTTTTTGTCCGTGTCGATTTCCGGATGGCTTGCAAGATAGGCCGCGACTTCCTCATCGGTCGCCTTCATCTTATCTTTTAACTGGTCCTCGGCGTACTTCTGGGCCAACACGCGCGCGTGCTGCAACTCCATTTGCAGCCTTACCTTCGGCGTCTTGTCCAGCCCCTGATCGATTGCTCTCTTTTCAGCAACGTAAATTCGGCCCAGGCGCTGCTTCAGCATGTTCATCTGCTCGGGTGGAATTTCCTGCGATGCAAACTGCGGATCTTTGCTCTTTGCGTCGGCGATGATCTGCTGGAACTTTTGCTCATTGCCCGGTTGTTTGAAAAACTCTTCAACCTCTTTGTCGGTGATGTCGTTAGTACTGTTCTCACCCTGCTTCTCAAAATAAGATCGAGCGATCACGCTCGCTTTTTGAAATTCGAGCTGGCGCTTCATATCCGGAGTGTTGCCTATTCCATGCTCCTCTGCTTCTTCGGCCACTGCCAGCAGACGCCGCACGTCCTTCGCGAAGTCCTTGCGCGCAGTTTCGTCGGTGGCGAGTCGCGCACGGAACTGGGGCGGCTGGTCTTCGGCGATAATCGTCATGTCCGCGGCGGTGAATTCGACCGGGCCGGTTTTCCTTGCTTTGACCTGCCAGAAAATCAAGCCTGCCGAGAAAATTATTGCGACGGCAGCCGCGATGAGAGCTTTTCTTGTAGAAGTCAAAATACTTTCCTTTCTAACACTAGCGATGCTGCACCAGTTCGAGCAGCACTCCATTAAAAGACGACGGATGAACAAAGGCTACCAAACACCCACCAGCACCCACACGCGGCGTTTCGTCAATCAACCGCGCTCCTTTGTTTTTTAGTTCGGCGAGCGAGGCGTCGATGTCAGCAACTTCGATGGCGATGTGATGCATTCCAGGTCCGCGTTTAGCGAGAAACTTTCCCACAGACGTTTCGGGTCCGAGCGGCTCGAGCAACTCCACGTGAGTGTCGCCCACTGCCAGCATGCAAACCTTGACTCCCTGCTCCGCGACCTCTTCGGTCGCATCAACCTTCAAGCCGAGGGCGTCACGCCAGACTGCAAGACCTTCTTCGATGCTGCTGGTCGCAATTCCGATGTGATCGACTTTCATCTTCACTGCTCATATTCACTGCCCGGCAGCCTGAATAATCTCCTCAACCGCAGAATAAGGGTCTCGCCGCCGGGTTGCAACTTCGTCTGCCAGCCGGTTAAGCATAGCAACCGACGAATCGGATGCCAAAACGCGCGCGAGCAGGCTTTCCCGCAGGAGTTCCACAATGCGCCAGCGTGCGATAGCCTTGCGCCGCTCGCTGCTCACGCGTGCCCCAAGTTGCGCCTGGCAGAAGCTCTCAATCGCCTGCGCCAGCCCTACTATCCCGGTGTTTTCCACCGCGACCGTCTTCACGATGGGAGGATCCCAACCGTCGTCGCGCGAAGCCAGTGACAAGAGCGACTCCAATTCCTTTTCCGTCGCGTAAACGCCTTCCTTATCGGCCTTGTTGATAACGAAGATGTCGCCGATCTCCATTATTCCGGCTTTGATCGCTTGAATGTCGTCGCCCATGCCGGGCACTAGCACCACGACCGAAACGTCGGCGGCTTTGACGACCTCGACCTCGTCCTGCCCAACTCCAACCGTTTCGACGATGATCTTCCCGTAGCCGGCGGCGTCGAGAATCGCGACCGCGTCGACTGTGGCTCTTGCCAGGCCTCCGAGATTTCCGCGCGTCGCCATCGAACGGATAAACACGCCTTCGTCGAGGCCAAGCGCCTGCATTCGGATTCGATCACCAAGGATCGCGCCTCCCGAAAAAGGACTCGAGGGATCGACTGCGACGATGCCGACGCGTTCGCCGCGTTGGCGGTAGAACATCGCCAGCTTATCGACGAGAGACGATTTACCCGCGCCCGGCGCGCCCGTAATTCCGATCACCAACGCGCCGCGCGAGAGTTGGTAAATCTCCTTCATCAACGCGGCGGCGCCGGAAGAGCCGTCTTCGATCTTCGAGATCGCACGCGCAACCGCCGCAGGTTCTCCGCTGCTCACACGCTCGCTGAGACTGTTGCTTTCAGAACCCATTAGTTCCAGCTTCAAAAAGCACTAAATGAAATGGGCACTCCTGCTGTTTTGTGCCTTTTGTGCCTTTTTGTGGCTCAATTTTGTCTGTGCCTTTTTGTGGCTCAAAGCTGTCGTAACACTTCGCGGGCGATGATGATGCGCTGGATCTCCGATGTCCCTTCACCGATCGTGCACAGTTTCGAGTCGCGCCAGTATTTCTCAGGGGGATAGTCTTTCGTATAGCCATACCCGCCATGCACCTGGATCGCCTCTTCACAAACCTTCACGCTGACTTCCGAAGCAAACAGCTTCGCCATCGACGACTCTTTCGTCGTCTTCTTGCCTACGTCTTTCATCCACGCCGCGCGGTACATCAACAACCTCGCAGCATCGATCTGCGTCGCCATGTCAGCGAGCTTGAACTGAATCGCCTGAAACTCGGCAATCGGTTTGCCGAATTGCTGTCGCTCTTGTGCGTAGCGCACGGCTGACTCATACGCGCCCTGCGCGATTCCCACTCCCAGCGCAGCGATCGAAATACGCCCGCCGTCGAGTATCTCCATCGAGTTTACGAACCCCTGCCCTTCTTCGCCGAGCAGTTGATCGTCCGACACTCGGCAGTCTTCGAAAACAACGCTCGCCGTTTCTGACGCACGCAAGCCGAGTTTGTTCTCTTTCTTCGACGGCGAAAAACCCTTCATCCCCTTCTCGAACACAAAAGCCGATATGCCTTTGCTTCGTTTTGATCTGTCCGTGACGGCCATCGCGACGCACGTGTCGGCATGAATCGCGTGAGTGATGAAGTTCTTCGAGCCGTTGACGACCCAACCGCCGTCGCTGCGTACGGCCGTTGTCTTGGTTCCCGAGGCATCAGATCCCGCGCTTGGCTCTGTGAGTCCCCACGCGCCGAGGTGTTCGCCAGTCGCCAACGGTACGAGGTACTTTTTGCGTTGCGCTTCCGATCCGAACCGGTAAATGTGGTTTGAGCAAAGCGAATTGTGGGCGGCGACGGAGATGCCCACGGAGCCATCGACGCGCGACAACTCTTCGATAATGGTGGCGTATTCGACGTAACCCATTCCCGCGCCGCCATACTCCTCGGGGAAGATGACGCCGAGCAAACCAAGCTCAGCGAGTTGGGGTTGTAGCTCGATGGGAAAGTGCTGCGACTCGTCCCATTCCATAACGTGAGGCGCGATCTCCGACTCAGCGAACTCGCGGACACTCATCTTGATCTGTTGCTGCTCTTCAGTTAACTCAAATTGCATAGTGATTGTTTTTAACACAGATTACACGGACTGCGAAAATCGATCAGAGGGATCCGTGTCATCGGTGGTTACGCTTTTTCATTAATCTGCCGACTTCTCCGGGCGATAAGAGCCGCCAGTACCCAGGCTTGAGGTTGTCGTCCGTCAAGAACCCGATCCGCACACGACGCAGCTTCAGCACTGAATGTCCGATCAACTCGAACATGCGGCGCACCTGCTGGTTGCGGCCTTGATGCAGCAACACTTCAAACCACGCGTTCGTCTGCGTCTCGTTGAGCTTGGTGATCTTCGCGGGTGCGGTGCGAGTGCCGTCTTCGAGCGTCACGCCGCGCCGCAGTCTTGCAATCCCGGCGTCTGTAGGCACACCCTTTACTTTGACTTCGTAAACTTTCTCGATGCGATTGCGCGCGGCAGTGACGAAGTTCGTGAAGTCGCCGTCATTCGTGAGCAGGAGTAGCCCTTCAGTGTTGAAGTCGAGGCGTCCGACCGGATGAAGCTTGCCCAAAGAAGGCGGCAACAGCTCGGTCACCAGCGGGCGATCTTCCGGATCTGAAACGCTCGATAGATAACCCTTCGGTTTGTTGAGGAGCACGTAAACGTTTTCGCGAGACTGAAGCTGAGGATTGATGAGCTTGCCGTTTACCTTGATGTGATCTTTGTCAGGATCGGCTTTGGTGCCGAGCTCTTTGACCACTTTCCCATTGACGGTGACCCGACCCGCGGTGATCAATTCTTCCGCATGGCGCCGTGAGGCAATGCCGGCGGCGGCGATCAGTTTTTGCAGACGCTGCTCCATAGGTCGGTGTTTTTAATCCGTGTAATCCGTGCCTCATCTTACGATCCACCACTCAGATCGTGGAAATCCTCAACGCTCGGCAACTCGGACAAATCCTTCAACCCGAATTGAAGCAGAAACTCCTTCGACGTTCCGTACATCATCGGACGCCCGACAGTGTCCTTGCGTCCCTTCGCGACGATCAGCTTCTTGTCGAGCAATGTCTTGATCGACGACGGCGACTGCACCCCGCGAATTTCGAGGATCTCCGGAACAGTCACAGGCTGTCGATAAGCAATCACCGCAAGCGTCTCGAGCGAAGCGATCGTGAGCTTCGCGCTCGGACGCGTTTTCAGAAACGCGCGCACGTGCTCGTGATACTCAGGCCGCGTCGCAAACTGCCAACCACCCGCGACCTCACGTAACTGCAATCCTCCGTTCCGCGCATTGAACTCCTGCGCAAGCGCCGCGACCGCCTCGTTGATGACTTCCTTATCTTCCTTGAGGACCTCCGCGATCGTCTTAGCCGTCAACGGCTCATCCGAAACAAAGATCAGCGCCTCGATCACCGCCGCGCGTTCAGACTGACTCTGAGGCGAAGACAATGGACCATCATCCGCGCCTTCTTCCTCACCGCCGGCCGGCGACTGCTCTGCCTCCGCAACCATTGCCGCGAGCTCGCGACTCGCTTCCTCATTCAGCGCGGCTTCATCATTTTCTTCAGTCATCACCATATCAATCGGTCACTATCCGTGTTCATCTGTGGTTCCGTCTGCTGCGCGCGCGACGATGTCACCAAATGTTTCGCGCTGAAACAGTTTCACTTCAGTCGTTCTCACGAGCTCCAAAACCGACAGGAACGCCAACACCAATTCGCGTCGCGATCTTGCGCGCTCGAAAAAGACACGCAGGTTAAGTTCGCCTGCGGACATCACCATGTTGCGCAGGCGCTCGAGCATCTCAGCCATCGAGATCTCTTCACGCTCAATCTCGAGCCGCGCCTCTTCCTTGTGTCTTGCGAGGATGTCCTGAAAGACTTTGAGTAGATCAAACAGACCGACTGCTACTTCCGGATTGTTCTTGTCAGTCTCGATCTCGGCCCGCTTGAAAACCGCCTGCTCGACGGTCGCACGCGACCAGAGCATTTCGGCCGCGGCTTTGTATTTCTGATATTCAAGCAACTGGTTCACTAAATCACTGCGCGGATCCTCTTCTTCTTCCGCCGGCGCCGAAGGATCGCGCGGCAGCAGCATCTTCGTCTTCAACTCGATCAGCGTCGCCGCCATCACGAGAAAATCGCCGGCCACCGCGATGTCCATCTCCTGCATGACGCGCAGGTAACGCAGATACTCGTCCGTGATGCGCGCGACCGGAATGTCGTAGATGCTGACGTGTTCCTGGCGAATGAGGTGGAGCAGGAGATCGAGTGGACCTTCAAACTCGCCAAGCAGGATCTTCAGATCGTCGGTAACGTCGTCGGCGACGATTTGTGGCACTGCGCCGGCCACGTTCAATGGAGCACGTTCTTCGGAGATTTCGGGAGTGTTATCGTCCATCAAATCGGTGTGGCCTACTTCAGTCCAGTCCGTTCAAACACCTGGTTCAAAGTTACGCTCGCAATCTGCCGCGCTTTTTCGCGTCCCCGTTCCAGGATCGCGTCGAGCCGTTCGTCTGTAGTCTCTTTCACACGCTGTTGAATCGGACGCAGAAACTCAATCGTCGCTTCCGCCAAATCGCCTTTTAACTGCGCGTATCCCTTGCCTGCAAAATGATCTTCGGCGGCCTGCGGTGTTGTTCCGGTGATCAGGTGATAGATCTCGAGCAGGTTGTTGATTGCCGGCCGCGACTCGTCAAACCGGATCTCGGTACCCGAGTCAGTGACGGCGCGTTTGAACTTCTTCTGGACCGTGTCCGCGTCGTCCATCAACAGAACGCAGCCGTTCGGATCATCATCCGACTTCGACATCTTCTTCGTTGGATCCGACAACGACATAATGCGCGCGCCAACCTTGGGAATGTAAGCATCCGGCACCTTGAACGTCTCGCCAAAATCGCGGTTGAACCTAATGGCGATGTCGCGAGTCAGTTCGAGATGCTGCCGCTGATCGTCACCTACCGGTACCAGGTCTGTGTGGTAAAGCAGGATGTCGGCAGCCATCAAGACCGGATAGTCAAACAGACCAATGCTGATGTTCTCCTGCTGCTTGCGCGCCTTGTCTTTGTACTGCGTCATGCGCTCGAGTTCCGACATGCGGGCGACGCAATTCAAAACCCAGGTCAGTTCCGCGTGTTCCGCAACGTGGGATTGTATGAAGACAGTCGAGACTTCCGGATCGATTCCCACCGCAAGATAAATCCGCGCCAGGTCTCTCGTCTTTTCCGCGAGCAGCGCCGGGTCTTGCGCCACGGTGATCGCGTGCAGGTTCACGATGCAAAAGAAACTCTCGTACTCGTCTTGCAACGCAACCCAATTGCGCAGCGCCCCGAGATAATTGCCGAGGTGGACGTTGCCGGTTGGTTGCGCGCCGCTGAAAATTCGTTTCGTCATCTCACGCCAAGGAATAAGAGATACGCAACAACGTTGATTATGGGAGTAATGATTGCATTGAGCACACCGACGTAAATCAAAATCATGAGAATGATGAAGCCGTACCGTTCAAATACCTCCATCAGTGGACGCGCGCTCGCCGGCAAAAACGTGTCGAGAACTTTACTGCCATCAAGCGGAGGGAATGGCAGAAGATTAAACACCGCGAGCGAGATGTTCATTATCAACATGTCGCGCAGCAAAATTCCGACGGGCTCTTGCAGCGATTCAGGAAGCTGCTCAAATCCGCCTTTCATCAACATGATCTTCAAAATAGTAAACGCAATGATTGCGAGAATGATGTTCGCAAGTATGCCCGCAATCGACACCATCACGTTCGCGAGATCCTTGTTCCGCCAGCGCAAAGGATTCACCGGTGTGGGTTTGCCCCAACCGAGGAGCGGGATGGCGGCAAGCGGGCTTCCGGTTGCGCTGAAGACAAACGTCATGATCGGGATCAACAGAGTTCCAATCGGATCCGTGTGCGCCACCGGGTTCAGCGTAACTCTTCCCAACAGGCGCGCCGTGTCGTCGCCGAACCTGTCAGACATCCAGGCGTGCGCCGCCTCGTGTGCCGAGATCGCGAGCAGCAGCACCACCATGTAAATCACGAGTTGGGGAATGAGTTGTTCTGCGTTCAATGGAACACTCTCTTACCAGTAAAACGCCAAAAAGTATAGTGACTGGATTACGGGACGAACAAGATCGACAACTGTCGCCGGTTCACTTTCTCTAACCGGGCAGCAACGTCCCCTTAATTTGAGTCGGTAAACTATAAACCGAATCGATCGACACGACCGCCATCTCGCCCGCCGAGCTAAAAGCAAGTCCGATGAGATTGATTCCGGCGACGATGACCTTCGCTTCACCGCCGGGCGAAATGCGCACGATCCCTCGCCGCCCACGCAACGCCGCGGCAACGTACAAGTTTCCCTCTCGATCGAACGCGAGCCCCTGGGGCCGCCCGAGTCCTTTAAAAAACACGTCAACATCGCCGTCAGGATTTATTCGCCAGATCGAGTCGAAACTGGTGACGGTTGGACCAGTAATGTACAACGACTCATCGGGACCAAACGCGATATGAAACGCCGAAACCGACGGCTCGATCTGCGCCCACGCTCGTTCTTCACCGATGCCGTTCACTGTGAAGATCGTTCCCGTGCGATCTCCGATATACATCAGTCCGCCGCGATCGAATGCTATTCCTGTCGCAACTCCGAGATTACGCGCGAAGACAACAGCGTCTTTGAATGGCGTGAGCTTGTAAACGACTCCTTCGAGTCTGCTGGTCACAAACATCTGGCCATCAGGTCCGAAGGCGATACCGGTTGGATTTGGAATGTCTCCGGAGTACTCCGAAACGTCGCCGCTGATGTCTATTCTAAAGAGCGTGACCGGCAACTCTTCGCCTCTCGATCCTGAACGCGTCACAAACAGTGCACCGTCATCCGGATCGAAGGCAGGATTTGAAACCGGATGAAGATCTCCGGCAAGTTTCCTGCCCACAGTAACGTGTGCAGCCGCGCTTGTGTTGTTCCTGCTTCTCAGTTTGACTTCAACTTCGCCGCCCTTAGTTTCCGGCACTTGAGCCAGCACGCGGCGAGGGCCAAGGGCAACGATATGAGCGGGTGAGTCGCCGATCAATACCGAGCATTGAGACGGAACGCGAGTGTCGAAGCCGGTGCAATCAATCAAGATTTCGCCGCCGGCGATGGCGTAAGGGGGATCTATATTGACGATTTTCACGACGTTACCCATAAAGGCCGCAATAATACGATGTGCCACAAAGAAGCACAAAAAGCACAAGACCTTCGGCCAGTTTTCAGTGGGCCTTTGTGCCTTTTGTGCCTCTTTGTGGCTTAAGGTGTATGTTATAATTCGCCCCCGTACAGGAAGGAAAAGGCCATCACCAGCGTTCTCGGCAACACTCTGGGCTTAAAACCAAATCAACTGCGGCGCATCGAAAAGCTGTACACTCGGCGCATACCTCCGGACCAGATCGTCACACCTGAATTTGCTCGCCAGCTCGGCGAGTTGTCTCACGAAACACGCCGACAGATCGGAGCGCTCATCGATCGCCAGGGCCATATCCAGTACGTGATGGTGGGCGACAACCGGCGCATCGAACTGCCCGATTTCAAACGCGTCCGCGTTGCTTCCGGACGATTCCGCGGACTGCGCTGCGTGCACACGCACCTGCGCGGCGAACCGCTCACGCAGGACGACTTGACCGACCTCGCGTTGCTCCGACTTGATTTGATGGCGGCGATCGATGTTGACGCTGATTCAGGTTTGCCTGGTCTCGTTCGCGCCGCACACCTCTTGCCGCTTCACTCAGGTGAACTCGACAATGGCACCGCACCGGAGCTCTACGCTTTTCTGGAACCGAAAGTAGCGTCGCAACTCGATCTGGATTTCCGAGCTCTCATTGATTCGCTCGAAGAAGAGATGGCGAGAAATCGCCGCACCGCACGTCGCGCGGAAGTGCGTGACCGCACGATCCTCGTCGGCGTTGCAACCGGATCGTTGGCTGATGCCGAAGAATCGATGGAGGAGTTGGCGGAGCTCGCCGCTTCCGCCGGTGTGGTGGTCCAGGACCGGATCATTCAACGGCGTTCCGCAATCGATCCGCGAACAGTGCTCGGACGCGGCAAGCTCGATGAACTAATCATCCGCGCGCTACAACTCGGCGCCGACATGCTCGTCTTCGACAGCGAACTTTCGCCCGCGCAAGTGAGGTCGTTGTCCGAAGCTACCGATCTCAAGGTCATCGATCGCTCGCAGTTGATCCTCGACATCTTCGCGCAACGCGCGCAGTCGAAAGAAGGAAAGATCCAGGTCGAGTTGGCCCAACTGAAATACTTACTGCCGCGCTTGATAGCGGGCCAGGATTCTGCATTCTCGCGGTTGGCGGGTGGAATCGGCGGCAGAGGTCCCGGTGAAACTAAACTCGAAACCGATCGCCGTCGCGTTCGCGATCGAATCAATCGCCTGGAGCGAGAGATCGAAGGGCAGCGACAACGACGCCAGGAACGTCGCAAAGGACGAACACGACATGGACTGCCGGTGATCTCGATCGTTGGTTATACCAACGCCGGAAAATCGACGTTGCTCAACGCGCTCACGAAGAGCGACGTTCACGCTGAGCAACGGATGTTTGCCACCCTCGATCCGACGTCGCGACGGCTGCGTCTGCCACGCGAACAGGAAGTGATCATCAACGATACGGTCGGTTTCATACGCGCGCTGCCTCCTGATTTGCTATCGGCGTTCCGCGCGACTTTGGAAGAGATTAGTGACAGCACGCTGCTGATTCACGCTGTCGATATTTCAAACCCTCGTTGGGTGCAGCAGATTCAATCGGTGAAGCGAATCCTGGCAGACTTGAAGTTAGCGGACATTCCCTCAATCCTCGCGCTCAACAAGGCTGATCTCGTCGAGCCCGAGGCTTTGGAAGCCGCCGTTCGCCAGGCGCATCAACTCGACGGCGGTGAAACGGTTGTAATCTCCGCCATCAAGCCGGCGACGCTGGATGCTTTACTCGAAAAGGCGGGCGCAGTGCTCGCCCGCAACCTTGCTGCCGCATAAAGCCACACAAGCACAATAAGCACCCGATGAGAAATCGAAGACTCAGAATTCAGAATCAATCTTTTGTGCTTTTTGTGCCTTTTTGTGGCTATCTTTTGCTGCTTCTTTGAGGCCTATGGGACTGCGTCCACGATTCAAAACTCCATTCAGCCAGGCGCGCGATAAGTTCATCGCGTATGCGATGCGCCCGCTAATGGTCCTCAAGCCGCGCACGCGATTTCTCATCGGCTGTAGCGTCCTCGTTATCCTGACCACGATCCTGCTCCTCAACAACCTTACTTCCAGTTTCACTGAAAATTACAGACTCGGAGACGTGATCGGACGATCGATTATCGCGCCCTCCGATCTCACCGCCGTAGACCAGGTCGAAACTGAAAGACGAAAAACTGCCGCGAGAGAAACCACGCGCACCGTTTTCAATTTCGACTCCAGTCGCGCGGAAACTTCGGTGCAGAGCTTTCGCACCGCGTGGGAAGAGCTCCAAAAACAGACCACCTCGGGTCAAAACAAATCTCCAGCATGGACCGGCGAAGGAGGTCCAGCCGCTGCGCGGGCCATCATCGCGCACAATTTCAACGAAGCAGATCTCGATCGTCTCACTGCCTTAATCCGCGAGATCGGCGCGGGCTACATTTACGACGATGGCGATGTGGGTCGCTTGCAGCAGGAGATCGTACTCGTCGATGTTCGTAATCCAGTGGCCCAGATGATTGTGCCTGCGCCGCGAACGAGAATGGTGCCGCTCTCGTCAGCGCGCCGGAGTCTCGAAGTCAGGATTGTCAACCTGCCCGGTTGGACGTCCGAACAGAAAGGCGCACTCACATCCGCCCTCGTTCCATTGATTCGTCCAAACGTTGTTCTCGATGAGATGGCCACTGCCGCAGCGCGAGAAACAGAAGCGAGCCGCGTCGATAACGTGGTGATCTCGCTGAAACGGAATCAAGTCGTCGCGCGTGAAGGCGACACCGTCACTTCCACCATTCTCGCCCAGATCGGCGCGATCAAGAGCGCGGGTCACGCCGGCAGACCGTGGCACAACTTCTTCGGATTGCTGCTGATCGTGATCGCCGTCTACTGGGTGGCGTGGAAGTTTGCCGAACACAGGAGCGGAAGCAGTCCGCTGAGTTTGACGAAACACAAAGCATTCGCGCTCGTCGGATCGGCAATCCTCGTGCAAACGGCGCTCATGCGGGTCGGATTTACGTTCAGCGAAAGCGTCGTCTCGCGAATGCAGGCGCCCTTCAACGAACCCGCCATCTGGAACTTTGCGATACCTTTCGCCGCGGCGGCGCTGTTGGTGGCAATGCTGGTCGATACACAACTCGCTTTCCTGACCGGAATCATCACCGCGCTTTTCGCCGGCATGCTGGCGCCCGGCGGAATGCAAAAAGCGTTGTTCGCGATGGTCTCGTGTTCGGTCGCGATCTACGGAATCGGACGTTATCGCGAGCGGCAGTCTGTCACGCTTGCGGGTTTACTCGTAGGCGCGGTGAATGTCGTGATGGCCATCGCGCTCCTTGCCTATTCAGAACAGCCGCTTACTCTCCGAACGTTTCTGATGGCGGGTGGATGTGGAATGGCAGGGGGACTACTCACCGCAGTGTTCGCCGCCGGCGGATTGCCAATCAACGAATCGCTTTTCGGGATACTCACCGACGTCAAGCTGCTGGAACTTTCGAACGCCGATCTGCCGGTCCTGGGCCAACTTGCTTTACGCGCTCCGGGCACCAACCAGCACTCGCACGCTGTCGGTCAACTCGCCGAAGATGCGTGTCGCGCAGTCGGCGCTAATCCTCTGCTGGCCCGCATCGGCGCGCTCTATCACGACATCGGCAAGCTCGCCGCACCCGAATACTTCGTCGAGAACCAACAGGGCGATAACCCACACGATCGATTGCGTCCGTACCAGAGCGCGAAGATCATCACCAGTCACGTCACTTACGGTTCGAAACTGGCGAAGGAGATTGGTCTACCGGCCAAGATCGCCGACTTCATCCCGCAACACCACGGCACTCGAACGCTGCACTACTTTCTGCGAAAAGCCCAGGCACAAGCGAAGCCCAATCAGCCTGTAGACGAGGCTGACTTTCGTTATCCCGGGCCGAAGCCGCAGTTCAAAGAAGCCGCGATCATGATGCTGGCCGATTCCTGCGAAGCCGCCGCGCGCTCACTCGCGCGGCCCGACCCGGAGAACATTCGCGCCATCGTGATCAAGATCGTCGACGCGATTATCAGCGACGGCCAACTCGACGAATGCGACGTGACGCTACAGGAGTTGACGACCATACGAGAAGCGATGATCAGCGCCTTGACCGCGATCTATCATGCGCGCATCGACTATCCCGGTTTCAATCCTCCGCTCACCGGACCATTGCCTCCTCTGCCGGCGGGAAATCTCGACAGCGAAGAACGCGGGATCAGTTACAGCAAACCCTCTGACGTCCCGATCAGCCGCGGCGGCGAAGTCGAAGACGAAGCGCTGCCACGACGAGTGAGTAACCGCGGATAACACGGATGAGATCCGGATTTTAATCCGTGTAATCCGTGGTTAAAATTTCGCTCGGAGTTTCGAATACGTTGTTGGAAGGTCCTCGGGAAGGACGCGCGTTTCCCCAACGGTAGTCATGAAATTCGTATCGCCGGCCCAGCGTGGCAGCAGATGGATGTGAATATGGTCCGCGATGCCCGCGCCCGCCGCGTTACCGAGATTCATCCCCAGGTTGAAACCCGCAGGCGAATAGACCTCACGCAACGCCGTCTGCGAACGCTTAGCCAAATCCATCAGCTCGTCCGTTATCTCCTTCGGCACTGAATCAAACTCGCTCGTGTGCAGGTAGGGAACAATCATCAAATGTCCGCTGATGTAAGGGTAGAGATTCAAGACGACGAATCCGTGTTGGGTGCGGTGAAGCACGAAGTTGGTCTCGTCGTGTTCAGGGTCCGCCGCGATCTCGCAAAACACGCAACCCTCGGGTTGTGAATCAGCGCCCGATGCGATGTACCTGGCGCGCCAGGGACTCCACAGTCTTTCCAACTTTCGGCACCTCGAATCGTTTTGAAGCTTAAAGGATGGGGGGCTGACGGGTGTCGTCGCTGAGCGAGCGGGAAGTGTTTGTCGTCGTCGCGTGTGAACCGGGATTGTCGTCGTTGATTAGTTCTTTCAGCTCTTTGCCCGGTTTGAAGTACGGAACACGTTTGGCAGGGATGCTGACGGGGTCGCCTGTTTTGGGATTGCGCCCGCGCCTCGCGCCGCGTTCTCTCACGCGAAAGCTGCCAAAGCCGCGCAACTCAATCTTCTCGCCCTGGTTCAGGGTTTCGATGATGCTTTCAAACACAATTTCGACCAAACGCTCGGCGTCCTTTTTTGTGAGTTCAGCCGCTCGAGCTACGTCCTCGACGAGTTCTGCTTTTGTCATGCATCACCTCGATTGAAATTTAACTGCTTGAGAGTAGCGAGGTTACGTTGGTCGTACACTATCAGAAAACGAACAAGCGGGGCAAGGATTTAGCCACGGGTTACACGGATTGCACTGATTCAGATTCAGTGTAAATCCGTGTAATCCGTGGCTACGATGTATGGATTATTCGTTGTTCTCAGGTTTGCTTAATCCAAAGTCCGCCAGCTCACCGAGCGACGCCATGCCTCCGCCCGCCTCTGACGAATAGATCTTCGTGTCGACTATCGGTTCATCCTTACCGACAGCCCGCGCCGAAAGACCAATCTTCTTTGTCTCAGGATCTATGCGCAGGATCTTGAAATCCATCTCCTGCCCGAGCTGCACCACGTCTTCCGGCTTCGCCACACGCTCTTCTGAAAGCTCCGAGATGTGACAGAGACCTTCGAGATTGTCGTCCAGTTCGATGAACGCGCCGAAGTTGGCAAAGCGCGCGACTTTTCCGTGCACAACGTCGCCCGGTTTGTGTTCGGTCGTGAACTTCTCCCAGGCGTTTGGTTCGAGATCCTTGATTGAAAGCGACAGCCTGCGGTTCTCGCTGTCGATACTGGTGATGACTGCGTCGATCTCCTGTCCCTTCTTCAGCACTTCGCTCGGATGCTTGATGCGACGCGACCAGGAAATATCGGAAACGTGAACAAGCCCGTCAACGCCGTCCTCGATCTCGATGAACGCGCCGAAGTCCGTGAGGTTTCTCACACGGCCGTGAACACGCGTGCCAACCTGATAACGCTCGTGCAGCGTTTGCCACGGGTTCTCCTGCACCTGCTTCATGCCGAGACTGATGCGACGCGCTCGCGGATCGACGCTCAGCACTTCAACCTCGACGAGGTCGCCGGGATTAACGACTTTGCTCGGATGCTTGACGCGTTTCGACCAGCTCATCTCAGAAACGTGAACCAGCCCTTCGACGCCGTTTTCGAGTTCAACGAAGGCGCCGTAATCGGCAACGCTCGCCACACGGCCATTGACCCGTGTGCCCACTGGGAAACGTTCTTCGACGCTGGACCACGGATCGGGAAGCAGTTGTTTGTAACCGAGAGACACGCGCTCGCGCTCACGATCGAATTTGAGGACCTTGACCTGGATGTTGTCGCCAACGCGGAACAACTCGTTCGGATTTTGTAAACGGCCCCACGACATGTCCGTCACGTGCAACAACCCGTCGACTCCGCCGAGGTCGACGAATGCACCGTAGTCAGTCAGGTTCTTGATCTGGCCTTCGACGACGATGTCTTCCTCGATCTGCTGGAGGGTTTGATCTTTTCGTCCGGTGTTCTCCTGCTCGATAACAGCTTTGCGCGACAACACGACATTGGATCGCTTGCGGTTGAGCTTGATCACCTTGGCTTCGATTATTTGATTGCGCAGGCTATCGAGGTTGCGCACCGGACGAACGTCAACTTGCGAGCCCGGTAGAAACGCCGCGATGCCGTCGATGTCAACCCGCAAGCCGCCCTTGATGCGATCGATAACACGGCCCTTCACGTTGGAGCCGTCGCGGTACGCCTTCTCGAGATCGTCCCACGCTTTCATGCGCACCGCATCGGCGCGCGACAGGACCGGAAGACCATCGGCAGTTTCCATGCTCTTGACGAGCACTTCGACTTCGTCGCCGGCTTTCACCGTGAGCTGACCATTTTCTGTAAACTCGGCCGGGTTAACGATGCCTTCCGACTTGTAACCAAAGTCGATCACGACGCCGCGTTCGCTCAAGCCCACGACGATGCCTTTAACGACTTCGCCTTCTTCAAGGGTCGCTTGTTCCTGTTCGAACTGATCGAGAAGTTGTCCAAAGTCGACGTCGCCGCTCGCGCGTGATTCGTCGGCTTCGTCGGATTCGTTGTTGCGTGGTGCTGGTGCAGGTTGAGAAGCCATTGCGTTTTGTTGCGGCGCAGTATTTGACTCGCCGGAGGTTGAGTTGTTGTCCGCGCT
>DASSEB010000138.1:0-4352 GCA_035696765.1 Pyrinomonadaceae bacterium
TCTTCTGGTCCGCCTGATTTAATCGTGCTCGAAAAAAGCTGGAGCAAAAAGCCTGAAGCTCCATCGCGTGTTTCGAATCCACTGGGTCCGAACGAGGCCCTAATAAACCAGACGCGCGTTGAAAAGGCAGCCATCAGGCAACGAGACGACTACAGCCTGCCGAACCAACCGACAGAGGCACGGATGCCGATTCCGAGTGCTCGACCGATACCACCGCCGCCATCAGCAATCACTACTTATGTGTACAAGATTAAGGTGAAGAACGCTGGGCCAAAGACTATTAAGTCTGTTGACTGGGAGTATCAGTTTCTCGATCCTCAAACCCAGGCGGTGATGGGATATCGTCGAATCAAAAACGAGACGAAGATCTTTCCAGGTCACACCAAGGTGCTGGAGAAGCGCTTCACCAGACAACCTACGATACTTGTCAACGTAAACACGCTGGGTAAGAAGTACCAGGACCAATTCACTGAGCGATTGATCATTCATCGCATCCAGTACAGTGATGGTTCCATCTGGCAGCGCCCGGCGACGAAGTAATGCAACTGAGTTCGGACGCGTCCTGGGAGGCGCTAAACTGCAACTGTTAAGGCCGGTCGGTGACCTTCAACTCCTTCACCGGCACGCCATCACTCCAGACACCCATGAACCGTTGTTGCGGTGTGTTGCCGAGCGCGTATTCACGGTTCCTGTTGTAGAACGCTGCGTCGCATAACGCGTCGAAGAGTTTCCAGGTGCCGTAGAAGTCCAGCGCATTCACCATCATTGTCTCTCGCCGCTCGCGCCCGCCTGTTTGTGTTGTATCGCCGACGCGAGTTACCGGAGCGCCGCCCACACCCTCACCGCTGTCATAATCCTGATCAAGTGCGGTTGGCGCACGATGGCTTGCCATCAACCCCGGTGTTCCGTGTGCGTCGGAAACAAGCGTGATGAAATCCTTGTTGTTCGCGGGCACGCGCGTCGACTCGTAATAAATTCTCTTCGCATCAGCGTCGCGCACTAGAGTGTCCTGATCTCCCGCGACTGAAAGCAGCAGCGTGTCCGCAGGAATCTTCTTCAAGTCGGCAAGCGGAACGTTTATCGGATCCTCAGTTATCCCCGGCTCGACAGCCATCAGCGCCGACACGCGCGGCAAACTCGATTCGCTTGCGAGCGCAGCCACATTCGCTGCCAGCAGTCCACCCAGCGAGTGGCCCACTGCCGCAAATTTATTCAGATCAGGACTGACATGACCAGCCTCGGTTTGCAGGCGACTGATTGCATCTTTGATTGCGTGCAGAGTGTTTGGCAGGAAGTCGCTGATCGGCGTCAGCAGATTGCTCTGGTAGCGCGGATAGATCACGATATTTCCGCGCTTCACGAGGTGGTCCAACCACGCGCCGTAATACAGAGGATTCATGCCACCCCACCCGTGCAGAAAAACGATCACGGGCGCGGAACGCGGCTTCGGTGAGTCAGGCTCAAAGATCCAATACTCCTGCCCACGATTGCCGTAGCGATTTTTGGTTACGCCGCCGTGCAGGGACTGCTTCCCTCCGGGACCAGTCTGCGGCTGTGCCGGCGGCGCTATATTTTGGGAAGAGACGACCGTCAGCGAGAGAAGTACGAGTACTAGACTCAACGCCGTCTTCCGAAACATCTTTTAAACCTCACTAGGCTCGAATAGCGATCACTTCCAGATATTCGGAGTCGACCGCGGTGGTACCGTCAGTCGCTCGATTATACTGGTTCCAGAGTTGTTCGAGATCCTTTTGCAACGCCGCCTGTTTCTCTTCGTCAAGCGTGCCAAATGCTTTGTTTGTCGGGCCGTAATAGGTTCGAAAAGTTTCGACAGCTCCCACTGGCGGGAATGGAAACTCGAACGTGCACATTTGAGGCCTCGACTCCAGCTTTGCGATGCCTTCACCAAGACGCTCACGAACAATTTCTTCTTTACCCCACAACAGGGGTGACGGCATGCCTGCCGGCGGAGGCACGTGAGACGACATGGTTTTGAACATCTGTCCGATGAAGCCCGCGGGTGTCCAGTTTGCCATCGCGATCAATCCGCCGGGACGGCAAACTCGCTTCAGTTCCGCCGCCACCAACTCAGGACGGGGAGCGAACATCGCCCCAAACATTGTTACGACTGCATCAAAACTGTCGTCGTCATAAGGCAGGGCTTCGGCGTCCCCTTCGTCAAACTGAATATTCAATCCCTCGCGCTTTGCATTCTCCCGCGCCTGTTCGACTAAGTTTGGCGCGATATCGACGCCCGTCACGATCGCACCAGCTCGCGCCGCCGGCAGCGCCAGGTTTCCCGTACCGCACGCCACGTCCAATACCTTCATCCCGGGTTTCAACTTCACATTCTCGATAAACTTCTCTGCTCCGGCAACGTACGACTTTGCGATTTGGCCGAAATCACCGGCAATCCACGTCGCCCGCAATTTGGTTTTTAGAGCAGCCAGATCAGCGCTTGCTACAGTTTGCATTTTCAATCCTCTCTCTTCCGAAAACACGTTCGAATTCCGCATTTATTCTATCTAGGTTCTAACCCCGGCTTTTCCCCCACTTTGGCACGGCTCATGCCACGAGCTGTGCAGTCACGCAATTGCGTAACAAAAGAGTTCACACCGCAGGACAGGGCCCGTATGTTAACGCGTAATCAATGCCTTCTTTGTACCTTGCTAGTTTGCTTAGGTACCAGCACAGCCCTGGCCCAGACATCTTTCACGGAATTTCAGAAGGTCCTCGTCCAAAAGGCGGCCTTCGAACAGACCGACTTTGCGACACTGTCGCGCGAGCAGCCGGTTGCTCGACTCGTGCCTGTCTCTGACAAACGTGAAGTCGCCGTGTCGGGCCTGGTAAACGTTCGGGCCAGTGCTGACGACTTTCTCAGATCATATCGTGAGGGCATGACCCGAAAGAACAATGCCGCGATTCTCGAAATCGGCAGCTTCGCGAAAGAACCGTCTCTCGCCGATCTCCAAAATCTCACGGTAGACGTTCAAGATATTGAGGATCTGAAAGAATGCGTTGTCGGCGAGTGCCAGGTAAAGTTATCCGCGGCGATGATCGAGCGGTTTCGCAGGGAGATCGACTGGCAGGCGCCTGACTACCAACTCAAAGTCACCAATCTTTTCAAACAACTGCTGCTGGATTACGTGCGTGATTATCGCAATCGTGGCAACGCAGCACTGATCCAATACAACGACAAGCGTGACGAGGTCAGTGTCGCAGCCGAGCACCGCGCGCTTACCGGCGCGTCAAGTTACGTTAACGACTTGCTCGGTAACAAACAATCGGGCCTGCAAGTCGTCGAAGATGCGATTGTCTGGTCCAAGATCAAATTTGGCCTCAAACCTGTCATCGCCATTAATCACATCACCATCTACCGTCGTAACGGCGACGTCGGACCACAAGCAGTCGTTGCGTCGAAGCAGATTTATGCAAACCATTATTTCAATGCGTTTCTGGCGTTGACGGCGTTCGTGAACGTGCCGGACAGCGGCGCCTACCTCGTTTACGAGAATCGTTCGCGCGCGGACGGTCTCGAAGGACCCTTTAGCAAAATCAAACGAGGCATAGTTGAGAAAAAGGCGCTCGAGGGGTTGAAAAATATTTTGGCGCATTCAAAGGCAAGCCTCGATGGCCCAGGTTTGAGTGCAACAGCTGCCGAGCTTTCTTCACCTGCAAGCTATGGCTGGGGCCGGCGACTGTTCGGTGGCATTCGTCCGTTATTATGGCTGCTAATGCTGTCGGCGCTAATTGCGTTTGTAGCCCTCGGCAGACGACGTGTGGACAGCAGCACGAGCAAAGCACTGAAGCCGGAGAGCGTAAAGAGTTAAAATCCTATGATGCGGAGGGGAGGAATGAAAAACCAATTTATTGCATGGATCGTCGCCGGAATCATTATCGGCGGGGTGATATCGTATGCTGCGGGACAGCATACCGGGCAGCATTCAGGACATACGGTTGAATTGAAGAACGCACAAGGCGAGTCGGTCGGTACTGCGACTTTATCTGCGTCGGGCAAAGGAGTGAGGATTAAGCTGGACCTGAAAAACTTACCGCCTGGCCAGCATGCTATTCACTTTCATCAGGTCGGGAAGTGTGAGGGACCCGGCTTTGAGTCTGCCGGAGCGCATTTCAACCCGGACTCTAAAATGCACGGCCTCAAGAATCCGAAAGGCCCACACGCCGGCGATATGAACAACTTCATGGTCAAGGCCAACGGAACTGCAAACGCGACGGTGACTGACGTGCGCGTTAACCTCGGCGATGACAACCATTCGCTCTTCAGTAACGGCGGCACGTCGATGGTGATTCATGCTGCGGCCGATGATATGAAAACTGATCCGTCAGGAAAC
>DASSEB010000139.1:0-3564 GCA_035696765.1 Pyrinomonadaceae bacterium
ACCGGCCTGGCTCGAAAGACAGAAGATTATTGTCAGAAAAAGAAGTAGTTTCATGGTTTGGAAATTAGGCACAGATGAACACGGATGACGGAGTTCACTGTGAACTGCGAACAAGCTCGTGAATGTCGCGCAACTTTAGTAGCAGCGGTTGAAGTCGATCCAACGGCAGCGCATTCGGTCCGTCTGACAATGCCCTCTCCGGACAGTCGTGCACTTCCATGAAGACTGCATCCACTCCACACGCAACTCCTGCGCGCGCGAGCGGTTCGATGTATTCCGATTGACCACCCGTTGCATGACCGAGCCCGCCCGGCAGTTGCAAGGAATGCGTCACGTCAAAGACAACGGGCACGCCAAACTCGCGCATGATCGGAAACGAGCGCATGTCGACCACCAGGTTGTTGTAACCAAAACTCGCGCCGCGCTCCGTCAGCAAAAGCTTTTCACAACCGGCTTCACGAGCCTTGTCGACGATGTTGCGCGCGTCTTGCGGCGCCAGGAATTGCCCTTTCTTGACATTGACTGCCTTTCCCGATTTTGCAGCGGCGACGATCAGATCCGTTTGCCGCGAGAGAAAGGCCGGAATCTGTAAAACGTCGACGACCTCGGCCACGCGATCGACCTGTGAAACGTCGTGCACGTCGGTAAGCACGGGAACATCAATCTCTTCCCTGATGCGCTGCAGCACTTCGAGTCCCGCGTCCATACCGAGGCCGCGATAGCTCTTGATCGACGAGCGGTTCGCTTTATCAAACGACGCTTTGTACACGTAGTCGAGGCCCGCAGCCTGAGCACGAGCACGACACTCGCGCGCCATCATCATTGCGTGCTCCGGCGATTCGACAACGCAAGGGCCGGCAATGATCGTAAGCCGGCCGTCTCCAAATGTTGCTTTGCCAACTGAGAAGGGCTTGGTCATAGCGGTTCAGAAATTTTTCCGCAAAGGCGCAACGACGCAAAAGAATTTCCTGGTTAGGGTAAAACTTCGCGCCTTTGCGCCTTTACGGGAGAATTAATTCCTCCCGAGTATACGCTTGACCTTGTCTAGAAATGAACTGGGCCTGGTTGGTTTTTCAGTGGCCTCTGGCTGGAAGTTAGTGCCGCCTAATACCTTGATTTCGTTTGATCCCGAACTGAGCGCACGCTTTTCCCGCAGGCGAGATATGTCAACCACCAACCGTCCGGAAGGCGATTCCACGCCCGCATCGCGCAACGCTTCGATATCAGGCGCACTCTTGAACGCGTGATGCTCGAGTCCGAGCCGCTCGGCAGTTTCGAGGAGTTCGCGTCTGAACTCAGCCGCATTCGCGAGGCGATCGGATGCTTGCTTTTCGAGCGCATGCAACACGACGCGCTCGACGTCCTCGGGAATTGCAGCAACGATCGATCGCGGCGGATGTGGCTGATCGTTCGTGTGCTTTTGCGCGATCTCAGCCCGCGTCGAACCGGTAAAAGGAGCCATGCCGGTTAACATCTCGTACAGAATCACGCCGAGACTGTAAACGTCCGCGGCCGGCGTCAACTCGAATCCGTTTGATTGTTCGGGCGCCATGTAACGCGGCGTGCCGATTATCGAGCTCCGCTGGGCCAACGTCGCCACGTCTTCATCGTCGTCAAGTTTATCGGCCGCGAGCTTTGCGATCCCGAAGTCAAGGACCTTAACCACCGCGGGCTGATCGGCGCTCTGCGTCACTAAAATATTAGCAGGCTTGAGATCGCGATGAATGATTCCCGCCTCGTGCGCTGCTGCGACCGCGTCTGAAACTTGCAGCATGATCGAGACGGCACGCGCTGTTTCCAGCGGTGCTTCGCGGCTGAGAATCTCTCGCAGCGTGCGGCCTTCGAGCAACTCCATCACGATGTAGACACAGCCTTCGGACGTTTGCCCAAAGTCAGTAACCGACACCGCGTTGGAGTGCTGTAACAAGACTGCCGCTCGCGCCTCCATGTGAAACCGAACCCGTGCCGCTTCGTCTTCCACGAGACGCTGATGCAGGACCTTGATCGCCACCGGGCGATCCATCAACAAATGACGTGCGCGATAGACCGCGCCCATGCCGCCCGCGCCAAGGCGCTCCTCGACGCAATATTTCTCGTCGAGAGTCCGGCCTACGAACGGATCTTGTATTTCGATCATTTGCTAATAAACCACGAACAGACCACGGGCCGATGGGAGGTATTGATTTGAGAGGTTAGTCTGGGGCAACGCCACAAAGCACGATAACCGGGAGTTTATACGTTCAGCACAGCATTTGTGCCTTTTGTGCCTTTTGTGGCAAAAGAGGTTTTTTCTGTGCTTCTTCGTGGCGCTAATCGCCGCTGGTGGCAGTCAATCGTTCGTGCACCACCAAATCGACCTCCCCATTCTTCTCCATAGAGGTCTCAGAGTGCAAACGATTTTCGTAAGCGGCGCGAACAAATGCCGCAAACAGCGGGTGAGCATTCAATGGCTGCGACTTGTATTCAGGGTGAAACTGGCACCCGATAAACCACGGATGCGCGTCCCGCGACAGCTCGATCATTTCCACGAACTTTCCGTCGGGCGAGACACCGCTGAACACTAAACCCTCCTTTTCGAGCCGTTGTCGAAACTCGGGATTAAACTCGTAGCGATGTCGATGGCGCTCACTAATCTCTTCTGCGCCACTGTAGACTTCCTGAACTAACGAACCCGGCGCGAGGCGGCAGGGCCAGGCGCCAAGCCGCATCGTGCCGCCCAACTCTTCGACGTTCACCAGGTCGCGCAACTTGAAGATAATCGGATGCGGCGTTTCGAGATCAAACTCGGTCGAGTCGGCGTCCTTCAGTTCGCAAACGTTTCGCGCATACTCGATACACGCGGTCTGCATGCCCAGGCAGATTCCAAAAAACGGGGTGCGCGTTTTGCGCGCGTAATAAATCGCGCGAATCATTCCCGCCACACCGCGCTTGCCGAACCCGCCGGGAACGAGGATCGCGTCGAAGTCGCGCAGGCGATCTTCATAGTCGTCGTCCATCAATTCTTCTGACTCGATCCACTTCACGTCAACGCGAAGATTGTTCGCGACGCCACCGTGCGTGAGCGCTTCACGCAGCGACTTGTACGAATCTTCCAGCTCAACATACTTGCCGACGATCGCGATCGACGCTTCGCCACCCGAAGGCTCGCGAATCGTCGCCACCAGTTCACGCCACTCGGAAAGATCTGCCTGCGGCGCCTGCGCTTCCAAACTGAGCTGCGTCACAATCAAATCGTCGAGGCCCTGTTCGTGAAACGCGAGCGGGACGTCGTAAATCGTGTCGACATCTTGCGCGCTGATAACCGCCGTCTCTTTCACGTTACAGAACAAAGCAATCTTTCCGCGCAGTTCGCGTGACAGTGGTTTCTCCGAGCGACACAAAAGAATATCGGGCTGGATACCAATCTCGCGCAGATCACGCACCGAGTGTTGCGTCGGTTTTGTTTTTAGTTCGCCCGCCGCAGCGATGTACGGCACGAGGGTCACGTGAATAAAGAGCGCGTTGCCGGCGCCTTCCTCGTTCCCCATCTGGCGAATCGCTTCGAGAAACGGCAGTGACTCGATG
>DASSEB010000140.1:0-9112 GCA_035696765.1 Pyrinomonadaceae bacterium
GAACGGCAAACTGCTGACGCAGTATGTCGGCGGCGCAAACATTCCAAACGCAGCAACGCGCTTTCAGCACTTCGCAGCCGGCAAGATGATCTCTTCTCCCACGGCTGACGAGGCAGTTGTTTCCGAACGCTTCGCGCGTGAGTTTGGTTACGAGAAGCCCGCCGACGCTATCGGCAAAACACTCGAACTGCTTGCGCCTCCGGGCGACAAAGACGACACGGAAGAAGAAACGCCGAACTTCTTCGGCATACCTTTGGACGATCCCGGTCTCGACGAAACGGCTGCAGTCGAGACGCGAACCTTTCGTATCGCGGGTGTTCTCGGCACGATCAAGGAAGGTGCGGGGCAGGGCGGCCTGCGCGGCCTCATGCCGAGCGCGGGCATTTACATTCCTCTCGCGGTTGCCCACTCATGGACCACGCAGCATCGTGGGCCACTGGGCCAGGTCGCGCTCGCGCTGGCGCGACAGGGAGGAGGGCTTGCCGCAGGCCAGACGGAGGGTTACGAAGTAGCAGTGGTGCGCGTCGCTGATCCCGCCAAACTCACGGAAGTGCGATCGAGGATTACCGAACTCGGGTTTGGAAGCTTTTCGATCGTGGATGAGATCGATCAGATTCGGACGGTGTTTCTAATCATCGATTCTGTTTTGGGTTTGCTTGGCGGGATTTCGTTGCTGGTCGCGTCGTTCGGAATCGCGAACACGATGATCATGTCGATACTCGAACGCACGCGCGAGATCGGAATCATGAAAGCGATTGGCGCCGAAGATCGCGAGATCAAGTTGATCTTCTTTGTCGAAGCGGCGGTGATTGGAGTTGTAGGTGGGATTATTGGAGTACTGGTGGCGTGGGGAATCGATGCTGTTGCAAACCGTTTAGCTTATCGATTCATCCTCAAGCCACAGGGCGCATCGTTTATCGACTTCTTCGACCTGCCGCCTTACCTCTGGCTGGGCGCGATCCTCTTTGCGCTGGTCGTGTCAATCCTCGCAGCTCTCTATCCCGCCTCACGCGCCGCGCGCATCGATCCCGTCCGTGCACTCCGCCACGACTGACCACGGATTACACAGATGCCAAGGGTTTCCCACATCGATTACAGAACCGGGCGGAGGAGTCTTTTTGTGGCGCACCGCAGTTCGAACACGTCCCACCAACTTTCAGATTCGCACCGCACGACGAACAGTAGTCCGAGCCTGCGATGTTCGCGGCGCCGCATGTGCCGCAGCGGCCGGGCAGAGGTGGAACGTAGCCTCCCGCTTTGCGCTCGATGTGATCTTCGATTATCTTCCACGCGTCTTCCGTAAGTTTGTAGTGCCAGTAAGCGCCGAGTGCCGCCAACGCGAGCAGCGGCGCAAATACGATGGCGCCGACAGCGGCCACTGCGGCTTTATCAAACCACTTCTGCATTCCGATCTCCACCCGCGTGCCGCCAGGCTCCGGTGTGATCTTGATCGTGAGGGCCGAGGAAAGTCCGGTCAGATCGCGTAACGTGTTGGACTTTCGCGCCTGAATGATGCTGGTGGTCGATACCTGAAACGCCTGCACTTCATATTCGCTGTCAAAAAGAGTTCGCAGTTCGCCAGTCAGTGTTGGAACGTCGGCTTCTACACCCGGATAGTATCTGCTGTCCATCTTTTAGTCGGTTTCCTTTCGCTGCGGACTCGCGTTCATTGTACGCAGTCACGATAACAATATGAAAACCCTTCTGACTATCTTTCTACTCGCCACGATTTTGCTGCCGTGGCCGGTCGCGCTTTCCCAAACCTCGACTATCGACGGATTCAATGCGGATCGAGTAGCCGCGGAACGCCGCTGGGAAGAACAGTTCCGCGCCGTTCCGAATCCGCAGTCGGCGCGCGAACATCTGCGACGACTCACACTCGAGCCGCACATCGCCGGGTCAAAAGAAGACTACGGAACGGCTGTTTACGTTCGCGACCAGTTGCGCAGTTATGGTCTCAACGCTGAGTTGAAGGAATACGAAGTGTGGCTGAACTATCCCAACACGCCGAGCGTGCTGGAGTTGATCACGACGCGCCGCCAGAGGTTGAGTGTCGAAGAAGCGGTCGTGAAGAACGATCCCACATCGTCAAATCCCAAAATCACACCGTTGTTCAATGGTTACAGTCCGAGCGGCGACGTGACCGGCCCGGTTGTCTACGCCAACTACGGTTTGCCCGACGACTACGAGGATCTGAAAAAAGCCGGCGTCGACGTCAAAGGCAAGATCGTGATCGTGCGTTATGGCAACTCGTTTCGCGGAGTGAAGGCGAAGGTGGCGGAAGATCACGGCGCGATCGGTTGCATCATCTACTCCGATCCGGCCGACGACGGTTACATGCAAGGCGATGTTTATCCGAAAGGACCATGGCGCCCGGTCGCGTCGGGCCAACGCGGCTCGGTCCAGTTTCTGTTTGATTATCCCGGGGATCCTTTGACGCCCGGACGGCCTGCGATTCAGGGCGTGCCTCGTTTGAAACCGGAAGAGGCGACGGACCTCACGCGCATCCCGGTGCAACCGGTTGCTTATGACGTCGCCAAAACGATCCTTGCTCCATTAAAAGGGCCAGTGCGCCCGAAAGGTTTTCAGGGCGGTTTGCCGTTTCCGTATCACCTCGGCGGCACGAACGACGTAAAGGTCCGTCTGAAGACCGACATGGACTACAAGCTCCGAACGATCTGGGACGTCGTCGCGCGCATAGACGGAAACGAAGAGAAAGACCGCTGGGTGATTCTCGGTAATCATCGAGACGCGTGGGTGTTTGGCGCGGTCGATCCAAACAGCGGCTCGTCGGCGATGTTGGAAGTCGGCCGCGGTTTTGGACAGTTGTTGAAAGCAGGCTGGAAGCCGCGGCGCACGATCATTCTTTGCAGTTGGGACGCGGAGGAGTATGGGCTCGTTGGTTCGACCGAATGGGCCGAAGAGCTCGCGCCTGAGTTGAAGGAAAAAGCGGTCGCTTACCTGAATCTCGATGCTGCTGTTTCAGGTGCACACTTCGGCGCGTCGTCCGTGCCGTCACTTTGGAAACTGATGCGCGCGGTCACACGCGACATCAATGATCCAAAGACAGGAAAGACCATCTATCAACAATGGCAGGAGCGCGCGCGTGAAGACCGTTCGGAAGAAGAGAAGGTGACCGGCGGCGAAGCGCGCATCGCGCCGCTCGGTTCGGGATCAGACTACACGCCGTTTTTGCAGCATCTGGGAATCGCGTCCACTGACATGGGTTTCGGCGGCGATTACGGTGTTTACCATTCGGCGTACGATTCGTTCTACTGGATGGACCACTTCGGTGATCCGGGATTTCGTTATCACGTCGCGGCGGCGCAAGTGTGGGGCACGCTCGCGATGCGTCTGGCGGATGCTGATGGGTTGTCGTTCGATTACACGGACTATGCGAGCGAGGTGCGAGAGTTCTTCAAGGAGGCGTTGAAACTCGCGCGCCTGCGGAACCTTGCTGGTTCCCTGGACGACAAAGCAATGACGGACGCGATCGATGACTTTGCGAGAGAAGCAGAACGTGTGGAGAGGAACCGGCAGGACGCGATTCGCGGTTCTGATCGTGCGAAGCTCGCGAAGATTAATGACGCGCTGGTCCAGGCGGAACGGCAGTTTATCGACTCGAGAGGTTTGCGTGGCCGCGCGTGGTACAAGCACCAGATCTACGCGCCGGGTTTCTACACCGGATATGCAGCGCAGCCGCTGACTGACTTTCGCCAGGCGCTTGACGATCGCAATGCGGTGAATGCGAAGGAAGGATTGGAGAGGATCGTCGAAGCGATTAAGCGCGCTACGAAAACGCTAAAACAGTAACCACGGATTACACGGGTTGAAATCCGGATTTTCATCCGCGTCATCCGTGGTTAATTCTTCTTTGCTTTCTTTTCTACCTCGGGTGGGAGTTTAGTGGCGGCTTCGAGGATTGATTTTGCGTCCTCGTTCAGCATCTCGAAGCTCGCGATTTCGGCGTCGCTCTTCGCCTCGCTGCTCAGCGGTTTCAACTGGCCCATAATCGTATTCACTGCCTGCGCGAGCTTCCGCAGTGCTTTCGGAATCAGCGGATTGCGTTCGTCCCGCGCACTGACGTCGTCGATGTTGGTGATCGCCTCGTCGAGTATGCGGGCGATGTCGGTCACGAGTTCGGCACGGGATCCGGTCGGCAGTTCACCCCAACGTTCCGAGTCCTTCTTTAACTGCTTGGCGTTGCCCGCCGCTGAACCGTTGATGACCATCAAGCGGCGTTCGGCGGCTTTGATGAAGACCTCGATGCGCTTGTCGAGCACCTGAGCTTCCTTCACCAGATCGACTTCCTGTGGCGTGAGATGATCTCGCGATTGCGCCGAAGCGTGTGAAATGAAGGTGGAGACAAGCAGCAGTCCGAGCAGGAGGATTCGGGTGATCATGGCTGATTATTGTTCTCTTTCGGTTTCTCGTCGTTCTTGTCCTTCTTTGGTTCGCGCACGACGGTGTGGCCATAGAACGAATTGAGCGCTTCAGTTCGACCGTCGCGCGCGAAGTCTTCCACTTGTTTGATCCAGACAGCAAACTCCAGCGGCGTGGTGCGGCGCATCGACGTCAAACGTGGACCATGCGCACGAAGCGCCAGCTCGAGACGTTTATAAAGATCGCGTGTCTTGTTGCTATCGCGTTTGAACGTGCTCAAAAATTCTAATGCGTTCTCGATCAAGGCGTGATACATACCGACTTCGGCGGAAGCCGCCTCGTAGTTTTCGCGCGCCGTGTGATCTTCGGCGCGTCCGAGGTGGGCGGTGGCGTAGTCGATTGTGATGCGAAGTCGCCTTCCGGAGTCGTTGGTCTGCTCGATTTCGTCACGCTCTTCTTTCACGATCATCTTGAAAGGCGGCGGCGCAGGGAGCGGCGTTGGTTGCGGCTGTGGATCTTGCGCGCAGACTGACGGCAGATACACAAACGCGAAGAGCAGCAGATGTGCCACGAAAAATATGCTGCGCTGTGTCATGCCGCGAGTGTTCAGGGCTTTTTCTTTACGCCCTCTCCTAACTTGATTTGCCGCTGAAGTGTCGGCAGTCGCAGTTTGATTTTCTCGATCTCGAGCTGATTTGTTTTTGCATCGGCTACGGCAAGAAACTTCTCATACGACGCGAGTGCTTCCGGGTATTCTCCAAGATAATCATGCGACGTGGCAATGAAATAATGAGCTATCACGGCTTCCGGTTTCGCCGTTAAAATCCATTGATACTCCGGAATAGCCTCCTGATAGCGCTTGGCTTCGTACAACGCCGTCGCCAGGTTTGCGTGGGCCAAATAATTTTCAGGGTCGGCCTTCACGACCTGCTGCAGAACAAAAGCGGCCTGCGGAAAACGGCGGGCCTGGACCAGCGCCGCTCCGTACCCGAGCGCGTATTCAGGAGCATCGGGCTGAATCTCTGACGCCTTTTTATAGAATTCCAGAGAGCGCGCGGGATCGTCAGTACGGTACGAAGCACCGAGACGCCCGAGCAGCATTGCGTTGCGCGGGTTTTTCTCGAGTAGTTTTTCGAGGGCCTTGCGAGCGGTAGCGGCGTCGGCGCTGTTTGCTGCTTCGATTTCCTCCGGAGTTCCGATTACTCCGGCGGCGCCGTTGCCGGTTGTTGTTTGAACTTCAAGCCCCGCAGCTTTCGCTACCGCGAGTGCCTCGTCTGCTTTGCCCGCTTGTTGCAGCACGTAAGCAAGACGCGACGCTACGACTTTATCCGCCGGCTTCAACTTAGCTGCCGTCTTTAGATCCGTAATTGCGGCTTCGAAGTTTTTGTCGTCAGTGAAAAGGTCCGCGCGCTCTAAAAGTGCTGCGAGATTCTCGGGTTGATCCGCGAGCACGCGATCGAGAGCTGCTTTCGCGGCAACCTTGTTGCCGTTGGCTTTCTCAGCGGCGGCGAGAACAATCCAAGCCGACGCGGGCGCCTCCGGGATTGCCGTTGCGCGTTTCGCGAAATCGAGCGCGGACTTTGCGTCGCTCGCGCGAAGGCGTATCTCAGCGAGCAGGCGCAGTGCGACCGCGTCCTTGTTATCTACAGTGAGAGCTTGCACGAAGAGTGGCTCCGCATCTTTATCTCGATCTTGTCGCATCAGGAGTGCGCCGAGCGCGGAGTAGGGCAGTGACCAGTTTTTCTTGTAAGAGATCGCGAGGCGAAATGCCGCTTCCGCTTCGGGAAGCCGGCCGAGCGACGCCAGTGCATTGCCGCGTTGAAATTCAGCTTCAGGAAACTCGGGTTTAACTTTCAACGCCTGTTCGTAGAACCCGATTGCTTTTTCGAGCTCGCCGCGCGCGTGTGCGCTCTGGCCGCGTTCGAACAATCTCACCGGGTCGGTAGCGTTGTCACCAAACGGCTCATCAGTTTGTGCCGCCGCGCCTGCACACAGGCAGACGAGCGTAATCGCCGGCAGCAGCAGTTTCTTCCAAATTGAGGTGTTCAGTTCAGACATGAAGAACGATCCGGGGAGGTCAGAATGTTAACATGGATGACACGGATAATCAGTGCGATCAGTGGCTGAGATGCTGGTTGCGTTGCTGTTGATGCATGAGCTACCATGCGATTCACCGAATGAACGCAATCGCCAAGGAAGAAAGGCTCCGGGAGATCTTTCGTGAGCTTGAGTCTGTAATCGTCGCTTACTCAGGCGGTGTTGACAGTAGCTATGTCGCTTACGTTGCGAACGCCGAACTCGGACCACGCGCAGTTTGCATCACCGGCGAATCCGCGAGCCTGCCTGCTTATCAACGCGCCGAGATCGATCGCGTCGTCGAGCGGTTTGGTTTTCAACACGAAATAATTCAAACAGCGGAACTGGAGAACCCCGGTTATCGCGCGAACAACGCCGATCGCTGCTTCTTCTGCAAAGACGAGTTGTACACCAAACTCGAATCAGTCGCGCGCACTCGCGGCATTCAATACATAGTAGACGGTTCCACAGTCGACGATCTCGACGACTATCGCCCGGGTCGCCGGGCAGCAACTCAGCATGCAGTGCGGAGTCCGCTGATCGAAGTTGGTATGAGCAAGAGCGAAGTCCGCGAGTTGAGTCGCATGGCAACGCTGCCCACGTGGGACAAGCCGGCGAGTCCGTGTCTGTCCTCGCGCATCGCATACGGCACAACCGTCACGATCGAAAGACTGAACAAGGTCGATCGTGGTGAAGAGATTTTGAGAGAGTTTGGCTTTCGTGAGTTCAGAGTGCGCCATCACGACCAACTGGTCCGGCTCGAGATTGCGCCGGCTGAAATGGAACGTGTACTGCGAAAAGACTTGATCGAAGAACTGGCGAAGCGCTTTCGTGAGTTGGGATTCAAATACGTGACCCTGGATCTTCAGGGCTTTCGCAGCGGCTCGATGAATGAGGTTTTAGATGGTCCGGTCACGATGAACAAGATGGAGAGCCAGAATGCCTAGCATGTATAGCAACATATACGTCGACGATATTCGCGAGATCAAAGAAGAGAATCCGTTTGAGTCGATGATGTCGCGATTCGATCGAGCCGCGCAGTTGCTCGATCTCGATCCGGATCTTTACGCGGTCCTGCGAAATCCCAACCGCGAGTTGAAGGTTTACATTCCCACCAGAATGGATTCAGGCCGTATTCAGGTCTTCGAGGGCTTTCGCGTTCAGCACAACTTCGCGCGTGGGCCGGCGAAAGGCGGAATCCGCTATGCACCTGACGTCAACATCGACGAGGTGCGCGCGCTCGCAGCGTGGATGACGTGGAAGTGCGCGGTCGTGAACGTTCCTTTTGGCGGCGCCAAGGGCGGGATCATTTGCGATCCGCAGCAGATGTCAGTCGGCGAGCTGGAACGCATGACGCGACGTTATGCGGCCGAGCTACTCGACTTTATCGGACCGGAAAAGGACGTGCCTGCTCCGGACATGAATACCAACGAGCAGACCATGGCCTGGATCATGGACACTTACTCGATGCACGCGCGCCATACCGTCACCGCCGTGGTGACCGGTAAGCCCATCGACCTCGGTGGTTCGTCCGGCCGGCGCGAAGCCACCGGGCGCGGCATCCTGTTTGTGATCAACGAAGCCATCAAGCGGTTCAAGATGACGCCTGCCGAGACGCGTGTGGTGGTGCAAGGCTCGGGAAACGTCGGCGGCATTGGCGCGCGCCTGTTGTATGAGGCGGGTTATACCGTTGTAGCGATATCGGACATCCACGGAGGTATTTACAACCCGGCCGGCATCAACATCCCGGACGCATTGACCTACTTAGGGACCACACGGTCCTTCGAGGGTTACGAGGGAGTGGATTTCGTGAGCAACCAGGAACTCCTGGAGCTTGACTGCGACGTGCTTGTTCCAGCCGCGACTGAGAACCAGATTCACTCACAAAATGCGGACAAGATTAAGTGCAAGGTACTCGCGGAAGGTGCTAATGGGCCAACTACGGCGGCTGCGGACGAGGTGCTGCACAACAAGGGTATTTTTGTTATCCCGGACATTTTAGCGAACGCGGGCGGCGTTACAGTCTCCTATTTTGAGTGGGTCCAGGACAGGATGGGTTATTTCTGGCGCGAGGATGTCGTCAACGAAAGACTGCAGGACAAGATGGTCGCCAGCTTCAACGATCTGTGTCGTTATGCCGACGCTCACTCGGTCGATACGAGGACCGCGGCGTACATGTTGGCGATAGACCGCGTGGCCTATGACACGCGCATGAGAGGCATCTACGCGTGACCGAAAAAACATAAAGAGAAAGCCGCTAAATAGTGAAAAAGGCTTGATTTCCATTTTAAGGTAGAGTATGGTCTGGCATGATTTACGTCCCGGCCCAGCGTTAAGAATTCTCAATATTATGCGACGGTTTGAGGGACGAAATCTTGACAAGGTAAGGTTCATTTCCTATAAGGAATGAACTCAGTTCTAGCCACTCGGGAATAGTAATTGGTGGATATAGGGTACTCATTGTAAGGCCGAAGTATTCTGTTTACACCGCGGTCCGAGGGTCGCCGGTGGGCCTTGCTGGTCCAACGGTTCAGCCGAATTGACAACTGTAGTTGGGGCCTCCGCGGAACAAGGTGGTGCTACTTGTTCGCTTACGGCGGCACTATTACGAATTCTTTATTACTCATTTCGCAGGAGGAATGCGATGAGACTC
>DASSEB010000141.1:0-6568 GCA_035696765.1 Pyrinomonadaceae bacterium
CGGCGCGGACAACGTCACTGCCACTTACGCACGTGCAGCGGGCGAGAACGCCGGCGCGACGACTTACCACATCACCGCCACGCTGAGCGCCACCCCGCTGGCAGCGTTGGACAACTACGTCATCACGAACAATGGCGCCGCATTCACGATCAACAAACGGCCCCTTCAGGTGACAGCGACCGCGGGCCAGTTCAAGACCTACGGCGCTGCTGATCCGGTGTTTGCTTACACAATCACCAGCGGCTCACTCGCTTTCACGGACGCGTTCACTGGCGCATTGAGCCGGGTAGCCGGTCAAAACGTTGGACTGTACGCGATCACGATTGGCACGCTGGCGGTTAACGACGGCAATAGCGGCAATAACTACAACCTGTCGTTGGTGAGTAATAACTTCGAGATCAGGAAGCGCGCGATTAGCATCAAGGCCGATGCCAAGACCAAGACGTTCGGCGACCCCGATCCCGCATTGACGTTCCAGATCACCAGCGGCTCGCTGGCGTTCACCGATACGTTTACCGGAGCGTTGACTCGGGACGCAGGCGAACTGGTTGGAACTTACCCAATCAAGATCGGCACACTCGCGATCAACGACGGCAATAGCGGAGGGAACTACACGCTGACATTTACGGGCGACAATCTCACGATTCTCACGGCGTGCAGCGTATTCAACGGGTTCCTTTCGCCAGTCGGCGGTGCAGTTGAACTCGGAAACGGCGGCAGCTTTACGGATCCGGTGAGGGCATTCAAGCTGAACAGTACGATACCGGTGAAGTTCACCGCCATCTGTTTCGGAGCGCCGCTGACTACCGGCGTCAATACGCTCCAGGCAGTCAAGTACAGTAATGCTACCGATTCGGATCCGGCCATCGACGCAACGCCAACTGATGCTGCGACGATCGGAAATCAATTCCGATTCACCGGCACCGAATGGCACTTCAACCTGAACACCAAGGGTCTTGGCGGTAACGGCCAGGGCACGTGGTTGCTCAAAGCGACGCTCTTCGACGGTAGTACTTATAGCGTTTGGATTTCGATTAAGAAGTAAGACAAAGTAATTCCTCGCAAGCAAAAAGGGCGCAAAGAAGAATGCGAATGCATTCCCTTTGCGCCCTTTGCGCCCTTCGCGCCTTTGGGGGAAGAACCTTTTTAGAAAAACACTCGAACAACCACCCAGGCGATCACGAGACTCAGAAAACCACCGGAGAACGTAAACACACGCTCAGCCGGTTGGCTCTTGCGTCGCAGCAGCGCACGCATGATCGCGACGCCACACTTCCAACCATCGTGCTGGTAAAGTGGAAGAATGTTGCCGGCTGCCAGCAACAGATTCAGCCAACCGAATACTGTTCCGTAAGTAAGAAAACCCGCCACAAGGTTGAAGATGACTCCGCCGAGGTGCACGAAGAGTTGAGCGCGCACCGATTTTTCCTTCAAGGCGGTACCATCGAGCGCGACGAACGAGCCGATGGGTATCGCGCGCAGACTGAAACGAGTACGACCAGCGCGAAAACCAATTAGCCGCGGACCAACTCCGAAACCGAGCTCGGAGGCGGCAACGTTGCATGAGCGCGCCGCGAGCAAGTGCCCTAGCTCGTGAACCATCATGGCCAGTGCGGTGAATCCGATGATTGAAATAATCAACGACATCTCGCCCGGACACTTCTCAAGACGCATGCCGCATCGTTTTTCTTAGGAAATTGAGCAGAACTGGTGGACGAGTGACGTAAATTGTGACACTCGAGGAGCCACTAAATGACACAAAAAAGCACTAGCCACAAAAAGGCACAGAAGGCACAAAAGTTAATCAGCCGAGGCTGTGAGTTGAGCTCGGCCGGAGATGTGAGTTGAACTCGGGTTGAATCACGGCTCTTGTTATGTGCCTTTTGTGCTTTTTTGTGGCTAATGTTTCTGTGCGTTGTTGTGGCGGAGGGCGCGGCCGGGGCGAACGCCGGTGGCGCGGTTATCGGTCCAAACTTCGGCGCCGTTTACAAACACGTGCTTCACACCTTCCGCTGTCAGTTGCGGCTCCTGAAAGGTGGCGCGGTCGATGATCGTGTTCGGATCAAACACGACGAGGTCGGCTTTCAACCCGGTACGAATTAACCCACGATCCTTAAGCTTGAAACGCTGCGCCGGGAGCGAAGTCATTTTTCTGACAGCTTCAGTTAACGTGAGCCAATGCTGCTCACGAACATAGCGACCGAGCACGCGCGGATACGTTCCCGCGCCGCGTGGATGGCGTGATCCGATGCCACCGTCACTACTCACCATCACCCACGGCTGGCGATAAAAAGTCTGTATGTCCGCCTCTTTCATCGAATGGCAAACAACGCCCGCGCCTCCATCGCGCACGATCTTCATGTACAGATCGACCGCGCTGATCCCTTCGCGCCTGCTGATCTCTTCCATGTTCTTGAACTCGTAATCGGGATGAGCGCGGCAACTGACGATCGTGATATTCGCCGGTCCACCAACATCCGCCAGTCCACGCGCAACGTCTTCCCGATCTTCATGACGGCCGCTCGGAATCAGGACTCTGATCGTCGAACTCCATGCGTCGTAGGGATAACAATCAGCCGTGACGTCCTGTCCGCGAGCGCGTGCTTTGTTTATGAGGGCGACTGCTTCATTCGCACGGCCCCAGACGGCAACCGTGCCGAGCTTGATGTGTGAGATCTGCACCGGCAATCGCGCTTCCCTGCCGATCTGAATTGCTTCATTAAAAGCTTCGAAAGCTTTATCAGCCTCGTCGCGTATGTGACTGATGTACATCCCACCGAACGCACCCGCCACGCGAGCGAGCGCGATCACTTCTTCGGTCGAAGCGGGTTTCCCGGTTTCGTACTCGAGGCCGCTCGAGAGTCCGGCTGCGCCTTCGCGCATCGCCTGTTCGACCAGTTGCTTCATTTTGTCGATCTCGGCAGGCGTAGCGCGCCGGTTAGTGTCCTCGCCCATCACGCGTGAGCGCACTGTCGCATGGCCCACAAACGTGAGCACGTTCAGCGCGATGGGATTCTTATCGAGGCCGGCGAGATACTCGCCGACAGGCAATGGCGAGCCGCCGTCCTGTCCAATCACGACTGTGGTTATCCCCTGCGAGACTTGTGAAGCAGCTGACGGATCTGTGTTGAAGCCGCGATCCGAGTGGTTGTGGGCATCGATAAAACCCGGGCTCACGACCAGGCCACGCGCATCGATCACCCGCGCCTCACGAGGAATTCTCACTCGATCGCGACGTCCAACTGCGACGATCGTGTCACCCTTGAGAACTATCGCGGAGTCTCTGAGCGGAGCGCGACCAGAGCCGTCGATCAACGTCGCGCCAAGAATAACGATGATGAGCGGTAGCATAGGCCGGAGATTTATCCGTCTGATCTGTGGCTACTGCTTCGGCTTGTTGGCTTCGATGTACTCTCGCAGTTTCCTGGCATCCGGATAGGCGGGCTTCTTCTTCAAGAACTCTTCATACTCGATAGCCGCCTTCTCTTTCAGACCGGCGGCGTTGTAGAGAGTCGCGAGACGCAAGTGTGCGTCGGCTTTACCGATCGGATCGAGCTTGATTGCTTCGTAAAGATAACCTACAGCCTTCGAACCCTTCTTAATCTGGAGATAAGCCTCACCGAGACGGTAATTCGCCTCAGCAGAGGTCGGCTGAATGTTCACAGCCGCGGTCAACGGCTCAATTGCACCGTCGTAATTTTTCCTCAGCATGCGAAGCCGCCCTAAATTCATTTGACCAAGAAAGAACGCCGGACGCTCGGTCACGCTCTGCACGTACGCCTTCTCGCTCTCGTCGTATTTCTCTTTGAACAAATAAATCGTGCCGAGCTCGGCCCAGGCCTGGAAGTCGTGCGGGTCAGCAGCGACCAACTCTTGCAAAGTCGCCATCGAATCGTCGTAACGTTTCTGATCCGTTGACTCCTTAGCCTTCAGGAAGAGTTTTTCGTTGTTCGGCGACCGTTTGTAGAAATCAGCGGCGGAAACTGACGCTGGTTTTGCGCCGGAGTTGGGTTTCCAAGCCAGACTTATATCCTGACGAATTCGTTCCTGCGCCGGGCCTGGCAAGATTTGGACACGCGTGCGGGCGATCTCTTGATTGTCCAAAAGAACAACTAACTCATATTGTCCCGCGGCAAGATTAATAAACTGGTAGCGGCCGCCGGCGCTGACATACTGACGGGCGGCTGGAACGCCGCCGAGGTTATCGAGGACGATCTCATAAACACGAGCCTTCGAATCTGGCGCACTACTTTCTTCAACCAAAAGGTCGCCGAATATGATGTAAGAGCCGGCACCCAATGCCGAAACCTGCTTACGATCCCGGGATTGGGCAAAGGCGGGTGCACTGAACACAACCATGACGAATAAAAAAAGAGTAATTCGATACATGATCCACCTCCTTGAGTTCATCCACAGATTACACCGATCTGTGTAATCTGTGGATGGCTTTCAAGCAAAAACGGGCTGAAGCCCTGGAGCTTCAGCCCGTAAGTTTTTGGCTACGATCAGGTGAAGCTCAGAAGGTGAAACGAACTCCGAGCTGCATCACGCGCGGTTGACCCTGAATCGCAGTAAAGTTTGACCAATTACTTGGAATGTCCGAAAGGGACGTAATCTTATCCGGGTCGAGCTGTAAACCAAAACCGCTGCGGCTGGAATCAATATCGCCCATCCGCTGAGTATTGGTGACGTTGAATGCCTCGAAGCGAATCTGAAGTTTCTGAGTTTCACTCCAGGGCATGTCAAACGACTTGCTCAAGCCCATGTCAAGATTCACGTAGCCGGGCAGTCGCAGGACGTTTCTGTCGCCCGTCTCGCCCGGGAACGCACCACGCCAGCTCTTGTAAGCGTCCAACAAGCAGGCGCCGAACAGTTTGCCTCCCTGCGTCGGGCATGTCTTGACGTCCTTGATCCGAACGCCGCTGCTCTGAGCATTCCAGTTGGTGGCCCAACGAGCATCATCATACGGACTGAAGATCGGCAAGCCGGAATTCCAACGGAAGATGCCGCCGAGCTGCCAGCCACCGATTAAGGCGTTGGTCAGTCCGCCGGCGCCGGAGAAGAACCGGCGACCGCGACCGAATGGCATTTCCCAAACGGCGTTGGCATTGATGATATGCCGCACGTCGAAATCGGAGCTGGAGTAATTGTCTCGTTGTCTGAGCGGGTTGAGAATAAACGCTCCACCAAACGCGGTGCTGGTCTGAAGACCGGAAGCGTCATCGAAGGAGTGCGAGAGTGTGTAGTTGAAGTCCATGGTCAAACTACGGCCCAGTCGCTCGCGAATGCTGAGCGTACCGGCGTGGTAATTTGATCTCGCGATACTACTGAAAGCAGACAGAGCGCCATACTGCGGATGGAAGAAGATGTTCCTTCCCAATCCGTCTTCGATAACGTCCTGAGTGTCGGTCCAGTCGTTTCCGTAAAAGCCTAACGCGACAGCATATACAGCTTGCGTTTGGTTGAAACCTGTGTCGATGCAGAAGTCTTCCTCCGGATCACACGGGAACGACGAACCAAAGTAATTGCCATTCATCAGCTCGGCGATATTAGCAGGCAGCATGTTGGCGAAAAACGGCAGTTGTGGAACTTGCGAAGGATCCACTCCCTGGCGCCTCAATTGTTCGAGGATACCGGCCGCGGTATACCAATCCATTCCTGACTTCGGATCGACGAGATTGTTGAGCGCCATCACGTCGCGTGAAGCGATGAGATTGCGTGCAATCCTGCCGATGTAAGAGGTCTGGATTACAAGACCTTTCGGCAACTCACGTTCGTACGTGAGGTTCCACGAATAGTTGATTGGAGCCACGAGTTTTGAATCCAAAGTCGATTCAATACGCGCCTGCTGCAACGCCGGATCGGTCTCAAACGGCTGCGTGCGCGGGAAGCTGATGTTTCCCGGGATCGTTATGCGGGGCAACGTTCGGACGGCTTGACCGAACCCCGTAAAGAGTGGGGCTGGCCGGGTAGTCACGTTGAATGTGTTCGCAGCTATGGTATCGCTCGACGAGAAACCGAGCGTGTTGTTCAGGTCGAAGGTGACAGCAAGTTGTTGACCGTAGTAGTCATTCGTGATTGCGAAACCGCCACGGAGCACTGACTGGTTGTTCTTGCCGAACATTTTGCCAAGGAACCCGCTCCTGAATGACGGAGACCAGGCAAAGGCAACGCGCGGTTGGAAGTTGTTCTTGTCCCACGAATAGAGCGGGTCAGCATTGTTGGCCGGGCCGGAAAGCACGAGCGTCAAAGGCTTAACATAGTTCTCACCACGGGCGGCTGCTTCCTGACGCAGTCTAAATACATCCGACAAAGGAATGTCGGTCCTGACTTCGAAACCGTTCTTCTCGTATACGGGCTTACTGATGGTGTATCGCAAACCATAGGTGAGCGTGAAGTGTGGTCTAATCTTCCAGGAGTCCTGACCATATACGTCATATTCCTGTGTAGCAAACTCGCGCTCACTCGGAGTCCCAATCGGCAAGAGGTTTCCTTCGTGGCCGAAGAGGAAGTTTCCTGAGTATTGCGAAAATCTTCCGATCAACGCCGTCACCGCATTCTGTACGCC